>JANXVQ010000331.1 GCA_025351545.1 Spirosoma sp. | reverse complement strand
TATAACTCGTTCCGGCGGTGAGCGTTAGATTTACCCGCCGAAAAATCCACTCCCTTCGGTATTTTTTGCCAATTTCCTCGGTCGTGATCGTCAGCATCTTTCGTTAACCATCGTTACCGATGAGGACATAAGTCCGAAATTACAAGGCACTGGTGTTCAATGGCCTTAATGCTTTCGCGCAAACCTATAAGGCTTTTAAAACCTTATAGGTTTGATTAATTTATTCCCGCTCCACATTGTTGGTCGATGGACCTTTCATGATACCTCGCTCCGATGACCGGATAAAGTTCACAATTTCGTCCCGCTCATCCGATGGGGGTAATTCGAGTTCAATCTGCGTCAGGGCATCGGCATTGTTCAGGCCACGCATGTAGATGTAGCGATAGATTTCCTGAATCTGGTTGATCTTATCATTCTCGAACCCACGCCGACGAAGACCAATTGAGTTTATCCCGGTGTATGAAAGGGGTTCACGGGCAGCTTTGGTAAACGGAGGCACGTCTTTACGGACTAGTGAACCGCCTGAAATCATAGCGTGAGCACCAATTTTTGCCCATTGGTGTACCGAACTTGATCCGCCAATGATGGCCCAATTACCCATGTGAACGTGTCCGCCCATCTGTACATTATTGATAATCAGGCAGTGGTTACCAATCCGACAATCGTGGGCAACGTGGGCATAGGCCATTATGAGGCAATCTGAGCCAATTTCAGTTTTCCAGTGTTCTTCCGTTCCACGACTAATAGTAGCATATTCGCGAATGGTTGTATTGTCGCCAATGTAAGTACGTGTGTATTCGTTATTAAATTTCAGATCCTGCGGAGTTGCCGAAATAACAGCTCCCGGATAAATTTTACAGTTTCGGCCAATGCGAGCCCCCTCGTTGATAACTGCATGCGAACCGATCCACGATCCTTCGGCAATCTCAACGTCTTTATGGATAATGGCAAACGGCTCTATCACCACGTTCTGCGCAATTTTCGCTTCAGGGTGAATATAGGCTAATGGTTGAATCATAACTAAATAGTCGTAAGTCGTAAGTCGTGGGTAATAAGTAGCTGACGGAAGATTTCGCTTGCGCCTTAACGCTTAATATCTAACGACTATTTCTTTTTAACCAGGCTGGCAATCATGTCGGCTTCGCACACCAGCTGGTTTCTAACATAGCCCCGGCCTTGCATTTTCACGATACCGCGTTTCATGGGCGAGGTAAATTCACACTTAAAGATTACTGTATCGCCGGGCAAAACGTTGCGCCGGAAACGACAGTTTTCAATACCGACCAAAAACGGCCAGTAATTTTCGGGGTCGGGAACCGTGCTAAGTACTAGAATACCACCGGTTTGCGCCATCGACTCAAGTTGCATAACACCCGGCATAACCGGATTTCCGGGAAAGTGCCCCGAAAAAAAAGGCTCATTCATCGTAACATTCTTGACACCCACTACGCTGTTCTCGTCCAATGCAATGATTTTATCAACCATCTGAAACGGGTAACGGTGGGGCAGCAATTGTGAGATCCGATTAATATCCAGCACCGGCGTCTGCATAGGATCGTACTGTGGCACCTGGTTGGCCGCGTTCTTCTGAATCTGTTTTTTGATTTTTTTGGCAAGCGCCACGTTGGCGGCATGACCGGGACGCGCGGCCAGAATCTGCGCCTTGATGGGTCGGCCAATCAGGGCCAGATCACCTACCATATCCAGCAACTTATGGCGAGCCATTTCATTGGGGTAGTGCAACTGAATGTTGTTCAGAATCCCCTCCTGCTCATTGACACTCACCTTTGGCTTCTTCAGCAAATCGGCCAGATAATCAAGTTCACCTTCTTTAACCTCCCGATCTACAATGACAATAGCATTGGTAAGGTCACCGCCTTTTATAAGATTTTGCTTGTAAAGGGCTTCGAGTTCATGCAAAAACACAAACGTTCTGCAATTGGCAATCTGCTCGGAAAAAAGGCTGATATCGTTGAGGTAAGCGTGTTGGCTGCTGATAACCCGCGAGTTATAATCAACCATCACCGTCAGGCGATAATCATTCAGAGGCAGAGCCGCCAGCTCAATGTCTTTCTCAGGATTGCGGTAATGAACGGATTCCGTGATCTCGTAATAATTGCGTGTGGCGTTTTGCTCTTCGATACCTGCTTCACGCAACGCGTTAATAAATTGAATAGACGATCCATCCAGGATAGGTGGCTCGGGGCCATCTAACTGAATCAGGATGTTGTCTAACTGCAACCCAACCAGCGCAGCCAGCGTATGCTCGACAGTATGAATCCGTGCGCCACTCTGTTCAATGGTCGTACCGCGCGACAAATCCACAACGTTATCAACGTCGGCATCCACAATGGGTTGCCCCGGCAAGTCAATGCGCTGGAATTTATAGCCATGATTCGTTGGTGCGGGCAAGAATGTCATCGTTGCCGAGACACCCGTGTGCAGGCCCACTCCCGATACCGATACGGCTTTCTGAATCGTCTGTTGTTTGGTATTCATTATTAGTCTGTAATCGTAAGTTATGAGTCGTTGGGTGATTGTCTTATTTTACTTTCGACCAACGACGAACCGCTTACGACTCTTTTTCTTTTTTCTTTTCCAGTTTTGATAACCGTTGTTCCAGGGCGGGTAATTTTCGAAAAATGGCCAGTGACCGCATGCTTTCTTTCATGCCAAAAGCAGGTGAACAATTGAGGGCTGTGCCTTCTTCCACCACGTTTTTACCCACGCCCGACTGCGCCCCGACTTTAGTACCATCAGCAATGATAAGATGACCGGCAAAACCAACCTGCCCGCCAATAACACAGTTCGCGCCAATTTTCGTTGACCCCGAAATGCCCGTCTGAGCTGCAATTACCGTATTCCGGCCAATGTCGACGTTATGCCCAATCTGAATCAGGTTATCTAACTTGGCACCGGTCCGAATATAAGTAGAGCCCATTGTGGCGCAGTCGATAGTAGTGCCTGAACCAATATTTACGAAGTCTTCCAGGATAACGTTGCCGAGCTGCGGAATAGTTTTGTATGTACCATCGGGCTGTGGAGCAAACCCAAAGCCTTCGCTACCAACCACTGCGTTAGGATGAACAACACAGTGGTTGCCAATAATGCAGTTGTCCAGAATACGGGCTCCCGGATGGATTATGGTGTTATCGCCGATGCGAACGTTGTTTCCAATGTACGCATGGGGATAAATTTTTACGTTTCGTCCAATCTGGCAGTTCTGCCCAATGTACGAAAAGGCACCTCGGTAGATCTGTTCGCCAAGCTGACTACCGTCGCCGACGTAAGATGGTTGTTCTACACCGACCCTGGAAAAACTTAGTTGTTTGTAGTATTCTTCCAGCAGCCGAGTGAAGGCTAAGTAGGAATTTTCCACAAATATAAGGGCAGACAAAACCGGCTTTTTGGGCTGAAACGAATGGTCAACAATCACCGCCGACGCCTGTGTGGTGTACAGATGCGGTTCATATTTAAGATTCGATAGAAAGGAAATATCGCCTGGTTTCCCTTCTTCTATTTTAGCTAATCCGGTGATTGCCAGTGTATCATTTCCGGCGACTTCGCCCTCCAGCAGTGTGGCAATCTGCTTGACTGTAAACTTCATATACGTATGACGGCCGTCGCAAAACACTCAATATCAGCGAGTGATTGGGGCGCTAAGGTAAGTAACAAATTGCACTTTTCGGATAAAACCCACCGGAAATAGTTCGTAAGTGTATAAGTTTCGTAGTTATGTAAGTCATTACATTCTATCATCTGATCCACTTATTGATTTACTGACTTGCTCGTTACGATCCATTCTTTTGCCCAACAGACATAATATCGACGTACGATATTCGTCAGCACCTGAATATTTGATAAGTCTGATGCATTGGCAATATCGATAACCTTGCCGCTTTTGAGCTTAATACTGATACTGTCTTCAGAGGGTAAGTAAGCTGCATTGGTTGCCTGGCCTTCAACCAGAAAATAGGAAATAAACTCATCAGACAGTCCCATCCGGCGGAGTTGATTTTCCAGTTCGGTCAATAACTGACCCGCAAACGGCTCTGTCGAAAGCATTATTTTAAACAGCTTCCTATCGAGCAGCATTTGACAAAGCGTCGACAGTACAGGGTCGGAATGCAATGCCCACTGCTTCATACAGGCCCAGACATCGAAATCATCTAAAATCGTAAA
>JANXVQ010000315.1 GCA_025351545.1 Spirosoma sp. | reverse complement strand
CGATAGGAGCGAAAAAGGTAAGTCATATTTGCCAATAAATTTCTGGTGAGACTTCTCGTCATCCACGCTTACACCCAGAACTTCGTAGCCTGCCGCTCTCAAATGGGCATAATTGTCACCCAGGCATGCAGCCTACGCGACAATTATGCCGATTTGCGAGCGGTAGGTTACGAAGTTCTGGGTGTAAGCGTGGATGATGAGAAGTCGCACCAGAAATTTATTGGCAAATATGACTTACCTTTTTCGCTCGTCTCCGACACCGACAAACAAGTAGTTGAGGCTTACGACGTGTGGAAAGAGAAATCCATGTATGGCCGAAAATTTATGGGTACTGTCCGAACGACGTTTCTGATTGATGAAAACGGCATCATCACCAATATTATCAGTAAAGTAGATACCCAAAAACACGCAGAACAAATCCTAACGTAATGCGGGCGAAAACCCGTCAATTTTGATTACAAAAGCGGGCTTCCACCCGCACTACTACATGGAAATCGAACAACTCAAACACACTGCAACCGCCGTTCGGCGCGACATTCTCCGCATGGTTGCGGCTGTTAATTCTGGTCACCCCGGCGGCTCTCTGGGCTGTACCGATTTTTTGGTCGCTCTTTATTTTGAGGTGATGAACCGGAAAAAAGATGCCGATGGTAAGCCTGTTTTCGATATGGACGGTCGCGATGAAGACATTTTCTTCCTCTCGAACGGCCACATTTCACCCGTATTTTATTCGGTGCTGGCACGGGCGGGCTACTTCCCGATTGAAGAATTAGCGACTTTCCGCAAGTTAGAAAGCCGGTTACAAGGCCACCCAACTACGGCTGAACACCTTCCGGGTGTTCGTATTGCATCGGGCTCACTGGGCCAGGGCTTATCGGTAGCAAATGGTGCCGCTTATTCCAAGAAACTTAACGGCGACAAAAGCCATGTGTATGTCCTGATGGGCGACGGTGAACAGCAGGAAGGTCAGGTTTGGGAAGCGGCTCAATTTGCGCCTAACAAAAAGCTTGGCAATATAACGGCTATCATTGACCTCAATCACGCCCAAATTGACGGCACCACCGAAAATGTAAACAGCAACCGTGATCTGGCCGCTAAATACCGCGCCTTCGGTTGGTTTGTAGATGAAATGGAGGGTAATGACATTGAAGATGTGATCCGGACGCTCAAAAAATCGCAGGAAAACCCAGACGTCCCAACGATGATTCTGATGCACACCGAAATGGGCTTTGGCGTCGACTACATGGTAGGCAACTACAAATGGCACGGCACCGCACCAAACGCCGAACAATTAACACAAGCCCTGAACGGACTGCCGTTATCGGTAGGCGTAACGGATTATTGATTTTAGGGACAACATCAACTCTGTCAAAGTTTAAAACTTTGACAGAGTTTTGAGCCATAAAAATGAAAATCAAACGCTTAGTCATCGAAAATTTCAAGTCCATTGAACGGATTGAGCTTATTGAGCCCAATCCGTTCACGGTCTTTGTCGGTCCTAACGGATCGGGCAAATCGAATATTTTTGAGGCTTTGGAGTTCTGGAATCTAAGCAGAAAAAAGTATGAAGCTCGTAGCCTCTTCGGTGGCCCTCAAAATTACTTAAGAAGACAAAGGCAGCGAGATAGGCTATATTTTCAGGTACAATTTGATGGAGCAAAACTTGAAAATACCTTCTCGGAGGGAAGAGAAGTGTTAAATGCTTTGGCTCAAATGCGCGAAAGCGAACATCTTTCAATTGAATCAGAAGATATCGACAATACTTTCCAGCAAAAAAAACCTGATGAGTATAATCAGTTTATAAAGAATTTTGCTCGTTTTTTCGTAAAAAACGATCTACTTGTCAAGCTGCCACTTAATGATGATCAACGACTCTCTCTCTCTGCTAAAAACCTTGAAAAGGTCTTAAAACGCATTTTAGCCGTTAATACTTTAAGAGACGAAATCTTCGAATGGTTAGAGCTTTTTGTGCCTGGCTTTAGAGCAGTTGAAATAGATGATCGAGATGAACTGCACTGGTTTGAAGAATCAACACCTGACTATTTTACGAAAGCTTTAATCTCCGACGGCACCTACAATATTCTGGCAATTCTCACTGCCGTTTACCAAAGTGACCAACCTCAATTCCTCTGTATTGAAGAGCCTGAGAATGGCCTTAACCCTAAAGTCGTTAAGGAGCTGGTTAATCTTTGCCGGTATGCATGTGAAGAGTTTGGGCATTACATCTGGCTCAATACGCATTCACAAACGCTTGTTTCGCAGTTGACTCCTGACGAAATCATTTTGGTTGATAAAAAGGAAGGAGCAACGCAAACCAAGCAAATTAAGGGAATGAATCTGCACGGTTTACCGATGGATGAAGCCTGGCTCTCTAATGCTCTTGGAGGTGGGGTGCCGTGGTAAAACTGGGTATCATTTGCGAAGGCGAAACAGAAGTTATCATCTTTAACACGCCTGCATTCAATCAGCTACTGAAAAGCTTTGAGATAGAGTTGATTGGCGTTGTTGAAACAGGAAGTAAAACACAATATTTTGCGGATCGTCTTATAAAACATCGGAAAATTCTGATTGACAAGGGAGCCGAGAAAATTATAGCGTTGGTTGATTTGGATAAAGACACATGCATTACGCTCACCAAAGAGTCTATTCCTCAATTCGACAATCAGCTGATTGTGGTAGCTGTCAAGGAGTTCGAAAATTGGTATCTGGCGGATACAGGTGCGTTGAGTCTGCTTTTAAACCAACCAGTGCATATCGACTGGCCTGAACAAGATGAAAATGCCGAAAAAACGATTGTACAATTACGCAGCAAAGGATTTGATCATAGCAAACCCCGTCTAGCCAATGCAATGATACGCAACGGCTTCACTATCGAAAATGCGGCCAAACACCCAAACTGTCCCAGTGCCAATTATTTTTTGACCAAATTGCAAACCCTCGCTTCGGCGAATTAACATAGACTATGAAAAAGTACGAATACACCGAGAAAAAAGACACCCGTTCGGGCTTCGGCGCGGGTATGGCCGAGTTGGGCAAATCACACCCTAACGTTATCGCCCTAACGGCTGATCTGGCCGGGTCGCTCAAACTGGACGCTTTTATTAAAGATAATCCGGAACGGTTCGTTCAGTGCGGTATTGCCGAAGCAAACATGATTGGCGTATCGGCAGGGTTGACTATCGGTGGTCATATTCCATTCGCAACAACATTCGCCAATTT
>JANXVQ010000294.1 GCA_025351545.1 Spirosoma sp. | reverse complement strand
CATGGCGGCTACTATGCCAATGGGCGCACTGGCCAACCACCAGAATTTTGTAAACCAGCAGTTTTTCGGTCGCGAGTCCATTGTTGGTCGTAGCTCAACACCTACTTTTGCCTTTACAAACCCATTTGCCTGGGCCAATTTTATTCGCTCCGTCAAGCGGGGTGATTTCAAGAATAAAGAGTGGCGTAATGAAATCAATAAAGCCCCCCGCGAAAACATATTGAGAAAAGATATTTTACAGGAAGGTAATTAACTTTGCTGTTGTTTGACTGTTGCTAATGGCAACGAGTCTACTCCATGACAACGCATTGGGAATAACTTGGTCAACTCTCTAACAAGGGTATGATGATCTATTCAGGCCGCTCTCAAACAGGAGCGGCCTTTCTTGTGGTATCGTTTAATATGGGAAGATGTACTAAGTATTCACACAGTATTTCTATAGCGGTGGCCAGACTTGTAACATTACGTTAGTACCGTCAAAAACGGCATATGTTTTAGCAGATACCCACTCGCCAAGGTTAACGTAGCGACTGGCAGGAGAAACGGCAAGATCGAGCGGCAAATGGCGGTGGCCGAAAACATAAAAATCGTGATGCATTTGGGCTTCCACCTCACGGCAATACTGCATCAACCATTCACGGTCTTCCCCTAAAAAGTGCTCCTCTCCTTTTTCCTGATTACTGACGCGGCTCCGGCGCGACCATGCGTGAGCCAAACCGATACCAATATCAGGGTGTAGCCAGCGAAACAACCCACGGGCAAGTCCACTTTCAAATACCGTTTTAAGTCGTTTATAAACGAAATCGCCGGGGCCAAGTCCATCCCCGTGTCCAATAAAAAAACGTTTCCCACCAATGTCGTATCGGCGTGGATTACGATAGACTGGAATACCCATTTCCTGCGTAAAATAGTCGTTCATCCACATGTCGTGGTTACCCGTAAAGAGCACGATACGTATTCCGGCATCGGTCAGTTCGGCCAGCTTGCCCTGTAAGCGAATAAACCCTTTGGGAATGGCCTTTTGGTACTCGAACCAGAAATCGAACACATCTCCAACCAAAAAAATCACATCGGCATCGGGCCGGATCGCATCGAGCCAGTCAACAATGGCCCTCTCTCGTTCGCGGCTTTGCTCGACCGAAGGTGTACCCAGATGAAAATCAGACGCGAAGTATGCCTTACGGCCGGGGGCAAGCAGAATAGTTTCGATATTGGACATGATGGGCTAATTCGGCAGCAAAGGTAAGGAACTCAGTCCATACACTTTCCGATACCGCTTGCTCAAGATACGTCACTTCCTGTCTGGTAATCTGCTATTTTTCCGTACATCTGAGCAAATAAGTAAAAATAACTTTATGAAAGCTTGCCTGAAAATCTGTCTCATATTCGTATTAGCCATAGGTCTGGCACCCTTCCCGGGGCAGGCACAGGTACGCGTCAACGCCCCTGGCCAGGTAGTTGAACGCAACGTTGAATACCGTACCAACAGCAAAATTGATCAGGGTATCAATAAGGGATTAGATAAGGTAGAAGAAGGTGTGATGAGCATCTTCAAGAAAAAAGATAAAGCCAAACCAGCCCCGACGGATAATTCAAACACCAACCGCGACACCAATTCTGATGGGAGTCCACCCGCTAATCGAGCCGGGGACAGTAATAATCGCTCAGCAAATAGCCCCGATAATATCGTAGGTGACCCCAAGGCACCGGCCACCCTGAAATCGTACAGCAAGTTTGATTTTGTACCGGGCGAGAACGTTATGGCTATTGAGGATTTCATGCAGGATGCCATCGGCGATTTTCCGGACAAGTGGAATTCGACCGGTTCGGGCGAAATTGTGACTATCAACGGCAAAACCGGACATTGGTTAATGCTGAACAAAAAAGGCGAATATCTGCCCGAATTCATCAAAAACCTACCCGATAACTTTACGCTTCAGTTTGACCTGGCCTGCAATGAGACATTTAGCTTTTATTCGTCTTATATGTGGATAAACCTGGTCGCAATGGTCAATCCAGCCAAAGACTTTACTAAATGGGGACGCTTCCCCAGTCCAACCGAAGGTGTTCGGGTTGGGCTACACCCGCGTAACGCCGGTAATGACAATACTGGTATGACTGAATTCATTACGTATACGAAAGGCGAAGAAGGGTTAAAAAACGAAACAGATCAACACGCGTTTGTTAACGCAACTCATAATATGGTGAAGGTATCTATGTGGCGGCAGAAACAACGACTTCGGGTATATGTTGACGAAACAAAGGTTTGGGATATTCCCCGGGCTTTTCAACAGGGTGTTGCTTACAATGGTGTAGTGCTGTCAATGGAAGACGTACACCAGGAAGCTGACCGTTATTATATCAGTAATTTCCGGCTGGCCGTGGGTGCGCCCGATACGCGGAATAAACTTCTGACAGAAGGCAAGTTTGTTACGCACGGCATTCTTTTCGACACGAATTCCGATAAAATTAAACCTGAATCGTATGGCGCACTGAAAGACATTGCCAACGTACTGACAGAAAATGCCGACGTAAAGGTTCGCATTATTGGCCACACCGATTCTGACGGGGATGATGCCTCAAATATGTCGCTTTCCAGAAAACGGGCTGCTGCCGTAAAAGATGCGCTTACCAGCACATTTGGAGTTGATACCAGCCGGATGGAAACCGACGGCAAGGGAGAATCCCAACCAGCCGGACCAAATACGACGAACGAAGGGAAAGCGAACAACCGGCGTGTGGAGTTTGTTAAACTATGAGATTCGACAAAAACATCTTAACTACTCATCTGGTATTTAAGAAAACGTTAATTTTGGCTTTTCTCAAATCATCCCATGAAAATCAAATCACTGATACTGGCTTTCCCCGTATTGTGTTTAGCCTGTAGTAGCCCCAGTTCGTCTTCCGATCCCGCCAGCCAAATGGATGCCAGTCCAATTATAGCACGTCGGCCTACGGGACTTACTGCACTCACCGTCGATTTTAATTACGACGAACCCTGTAATATTTTGGGGGAAGAGTATGTCCGAACTACATTCAATTTAGACGAAACGGTTGAACTGGCGGAAGTTCACGAACACAACGGCTGCGAGTTCGGCTGGGCAGGCAATAAAGTTCTTGTTTCGTTCGGTGGGTCCAAGCCTTATTCGTCCATATACATTGCCGAATATATGTTCGACAGGATGTATCAGAACAAACCAGCCGCCGTTATGACCAAATCCATTGAGGCTGCTAATGATTCCACTATCAGTGGCCCCAAACCAGCGGGAACCAATGCTGAATCGTCGGCTACCGAAACTCCTGACGCGCCAGAACATCACACGACAGACGACAACCAGCCACAACATGGTGGTATCACAGCAGCAACCCCGCATCTTACCAAACCTGCCGTTAGCACGGGGCACTTTGAAGCCGTGTCAAACGTAGGCGATAAAGCGGTATGGAATGCGACAACCGGCACGATGCACGCCCTCTACAATAACCACATCATTAATGTGACTGTTGAGACGAAAAACAAACCTGAAGTACGGAAAGAAAACGCTCAGAGTTTAGTTGAAG
>JANXVQ010000284.1 GCA_025351545.1 Spirosoma sp. | reverse complement strand
CCTTCAAGACCTTGCTCAGCCAGTACATCTTCAAGAGCATTAACGATACGCTGTGTGGTGTCTGCGCGATTCCTTCTAATTTTTTCCATCTATAATCTGAGCAACTTAGATATCTCCTGCTAATGTAGAATTTATAGTTTATAAAAAGTCACATTAAAATAACTTTTTATTTTAAGTACATGCCAAATAATTAACAATACACGATAAATTACTAATTTACTATTTTCAAGTTTCGATTAACTAATATTTCATTTTCAAACGCACAACTTTATAAATTTACATCTTAACCACGACAGTGATAAAAAGTCGGCAGAAAGTTACCCTATGGTTAAAACTATATTTATTGCTGCCCGACTTGGCACACCCGAGCGATTTATTAACGCAATTTGTAAATCCTCCGGATAGAGCTTACTTTGAAGCCCTGCTTATTTATTAGGATCATGTCTTTCATTATTTCCCTCGATACATCCACTACGGTCTGTTCTGTTGCGCTGCACCACACTAACAGTCCTGATGCCGGCACGTTACTCGCCTGTTATGAACTCTTTACCGAGCGAACTTCCTCAGCTATGCTTACCACGCTTATTAGCAATATTGTAAGTCAGGCGGGTTATGAGTTGGCCCGGTTAGACGCTATAGCCGTGGCCAAAGGACCAGGCTCGTACACAGGTTTGCGCATTGGCGTCTCAACGGCAAAAGGACTTTGTTTTGCGTTAGACAAACCACTGTTGGCTATCAATACACTGGCGGCAATGACCGAACAAATTCGGTCCTACTTTCCAACCGATTACTTACTTTGTCCGATGATTGATGCCCGGCGAATAGAAGTTTATTGTGCACTCTACAACACAAACGGAGAAGAGATTCAACAAACGTCTGCCAAAATTATTGATGAATACTCATTTAATGAGTGGCTTGTGCAAAAGCCCGTTGTCTTCTTCGGAGATGGAGCAGCAAAATGTCGGTTACTCATTGGCAACCAGCCAAACGCAATCTTCCCCGGTATAGACGTATTGCCTTCGGCCCGAACGATTGGTTTGTTGGCCGCATCGGCATTTTTCCGGGGCCAGTTTGAGAACGTGGCTACTTTTGAGCCATTTTACTTAAAAGATTTCATGGCGATACCATCCAAAAAGAGGGTATTTTAGTCAATAAAGGAACCGTTCTACCTGAAGGGTTATGCCGACAAGGTGAGAATGTGCCGTTTTTCTCCTTATTTCGCCCCGGCAACTACCTCCTTCGCTTGTGCAAATTATCGTTGATATTGGCAATACAGACGCCGTTTTCGGACTTTATAACTCAACTACCTGGCAATATATCTGGCGGACACCCGCTCGACGTGATGAACCAGCCGAATCGTACGAGCGTCGTCTACGACTCTGGCTATTGGAAGCAAGCATTCCGCTGAGTGCCATACAAACAACGGTCCTCAGCAGCGTTGTGCCCGACTTGACCCCTACTATGCGGGCCATGCTGACCGAACTATTCGGGTTTGAGCCCGTAGTGGTGGGACCGGGGGTTTATGCTCTATTACCTATTGAGATTTTACGTCCACATGAAATTGGTGCTGATTTAGTGGCCAATGCGCTGGCTGCTTATACGCGCTATCGGCATACTTGCGTCGTAGTGGATTTTGGTACGGCACTAACCTTCACAACCGTATCGGGTACGGGCAAAATACTGGGGATAGCGATTGCACCCGGTCTGAAAACGGCCATTCGCTCCTTGTTTGCCAATACAGCGCAACTACCCGAAGTACCAATTGAAGTGCCGTCATCGGCGCTCGGCACCAGTACCACCCACGCTATTCAGGCGGGTGTAGTGCTAGGCTACGAAGGCTTGGTACGCTCACTGGTGGGTCGAATTCAGGCCGAACTACATGGCGATTGTATAGCCGTAGCCACGGGTGGGCTATCGGGCCGGATTCCTTCTTTACACGATGTGTTTACCGATATAATACCCTCGCTGACACTGGATGGCATACGCTTGATTGGCGAATTAGTTACCGCTTCGCAGGAATAGAAAATATTTTCTATTCCTGCGAAGCGGTAACGCTTTATACTTCTGGCGGAGACGGCAGTTCATCGTCGGCCGCGCCCCGGCTTCGTTTCTTACGTTTGCGTAGCGCGTCGTTAAGCAAATATTCAATTTGACCATTCACGCTTCTGAACTCTTCCTGCGCCCAATTTTCCAGTTGCTTCAGCGTTTCGGGTTGAATCCGTAAGACAAATGCTTTTTTTTCAGCAGCCATAAAAAAGGAGGATGCAGAATAAGGAAAAGAAAAGAACAAGGGATTGCCTAAAGATCCCTCCTCCTCTTCCCTCTAGTCCCTGTCCTGCTTTAATTGTATAACGTTCCTGCATTGATAACCGGGCTAACTGATTTTTCGCCACATAATACAACCAGCAGGTTGCTTACCATAGACGCTTTGCGTTCCTCATCCAGTGCAATTACGCCATTTTTCTCAAGGCGTTCCAAGGCCATTTCAACCATACCAACGGCTCCCTCAACGATTAGCCGACGAGCCGCAATCATGGCCGATGCCTGCTGGCGTTGTAGCATTGCTCCGGCAATTTCGGATGAATACGCTAAGTGACTAACGCGGGCTTCAATAATATCGACCCCTGCCCGTTCGAGCCGCTCGTTGAGTTCCTGTTCCAGAAACAGATTAATTTGACCTGTACTATCGCGCAGTGTTACCGACGAGGTTTCGTCTTCCATATGGTCATACGCGTAAGAATTGGCTAATTTCCGTACGGCTGCTTCAGATTGAATCTGTACGAAATTCACGTAGTTGTCAACCTCAAATAACGCTTTCGCGGTGTCTTTCACCTGCCAAACTACCACGGCCGCAATTTCGACGGGGTTACCCATTTTATCGTTGACCTTCAGGGTTTGCCCGTTCAGGTTACGGGCGCGCAGACTGATTTTGGTTTTGTTATAAAGCGGATTCACCCACTGTAAGCCGGTTTCCTTAATAGACCCGACGTAGTCGCCAAAAAAGGTAGCGGTCATTCCTTCTTTCGGATAAATAATAACAACCCCTTTCAGAATGAAAAAACCAATAAAAATCAGTAAAAACCCTGGAATGGGCCCGTACTCTTTGGATAGCGTAAAAAAAGCAACGCCAGCTAAACCAAAACATACTAAGGCAACCAATAAAAACAGGTAACCAGAAACAGACGTAAGTTTTTTCTCCTGCATGACCGTAAAAGTTAGTTCAAATAAGTAATATCATTTTAATATCACAATGATAGGTATCAATTCTGTTAGTTCACAATAAATTAGGGGAACGGTCTGGCAACTCCACTAATGGCTTCTTTACGGTATCACTATAAACGCCAATCCTTTTCACTATTTTTGCGCCCTCAAAATACTGGTCAACTTTCTGGCTGACCGAC
>JANXVQ010000280.1 GCA_025351545.1 Spirosoma sp. | reverse complement strand
CAAGCAGTATACTCTTCGATGCTTTGCGGCCAATGCCATGGACTTCGATGATTTGCTGTTCAACACGAACGTACTTTTTCGAGACCATTTAGATATTCTGAACAAGTATCAGCATAAGTTTCAACACATAATGGTCGATGAGTTTCAGGACACAAACGTATCCCAGTATCTCATTACCAGAAAGTTGGCGGCTGTGCATCAGAACATTGCCATCGTGGGCGACGATGCACAAAGCATTTACGCCTTCCGGGGGGCCAACATCGAAAACATCCTGAACTTCCAGCGCGATTACGGCAAGGAGAATGTCAAAATCGTGAAACTGGAGCAGAATTATCGTTCTACTAAAACGATTGTTCAAGCGGCTAATTCGATTATTGCCCGCAATAAAAATCAGTTAGAAAAATCGGTCTTCACAGATAATGAAGACGGCCCCTTGATTGATGTCATCAAAGCATCGTCGGACAATGAGGAAGGGCGATTAGTGGCCTCATCCATTTTTGAGACCAAGATGAACGAGTCGCTTTTGAACAACGACTTCGCGATTCTGTACCGGACCAACGCTCAGTCGCGGGCCTTTGAAGAAGCTTTGCGCAAAGTGAGCATCAAGTACCGCATCATTGGTGGCTTGTCTTTCTATCAGCGCAAAGAAATTAAGGACTTGATTGCCTATATGCGCTTTACGGTCAATCAACAGGACGAAGAAGCCTTCAAGCGTATCATCAATTTGCCTAAGCGCGGCATCGGCGACACAACCGTCGCCAAGATTAGCGTGATTGCGGCTGAGAAACAGGATTCTGTCTGGGAGATTGTCGCCGAGATCAGTAAACACGTGGCCGGTCGATCATCTATGGCTATCGAAGGTTTTGCCGATCTGATTAAAAGCTTCAAACTGCTGCTCGATCAGAAAGATGCGTTTGAGGTGGCCTCGCACATTGCCAAAGCCTCAGGTCTATTAAAGGAATTGTACGATGATAAGACCGTTGAGGGATTAGCCCGTTACGAAAACGTACAGGAATTACTGAATGCGATTAAAGAATTCGTCGATAATCCTGATAATGACGAAAAAAGCCTAAGCGCCTTTCTTCAGTCCGTCTCATTGCTAACCACCGCCGATGAGAAAGAAGACGATGGCGACAATGACCGCGTAACAATGATGACCATCCACGCGGCTAAAGGGCTGGAATTCAAGAATGTACACATTGTCGGATTAGAGGAAGATTTGTTTCCGAGCCAGATGATGCTCGAAAGTCGTAACGATCTGGAAGAAGAAAGACGCTTGTTCTACGTAGCCATTACCCGTGCTGAAAAACGCCTGACCGTCTCCTATGCCGAAACACGTTATCACTACGGACGGTTGAAAATGTGCGAACCGAGCCGGTTTCTGATGGAAATCGACCAGAAGTACATGAAATTGTCGAAACAACGGGCGGCACCAAGCCGTCTGGATTTTGATCGGCCCGAACGGGACAAAAGCGAAAGCACATCGACTGGTTCGATGAGTTTTGTACGCTCGCTGGCGCAAAAAACGGCTCGTTCGCAAGCGCCACAGCCAACCATTTCTCACACACCTTCAGCAGATTTTGCACCCACCAGTACGGCTGAACTCGCGGCTGGTCAACGTGTTGAACATTCCAAGTTTGGTTTTGGCACGGTTAAAGCTGTGGAAGTGAATGGTACGGAGCGCAAAGCTACCATCGTATTTGAGCGAGCAGGAGAGAAAGTCTTGCTGCTGAGTTTTGCGAAATTGCGGGTAGTGGTATAAGGCGGTTAGGGCTATATACAAAACGCTTACGCTTTATCGTTCCACTATATATGTCCCCACTCCCTTTTTTTGCGTAACTGTATGAATGCCAATGGTGCCATTGCTGCCAGCCTGCTTTTTCTACTGATTTCACTGCATATAAACGGCCAGCCTGCTAAAGACTCGACAAAGGTCGAAAACCTTGGAAATCAGGTCAATTCGGAGTATAATGAGATCAATCCGATGATTGCGCCCGATGGCAAGACGCTGTATTTTGCCCGCATTAGTCATCCAAATAATACGCACGGTGCAAAAGGCAGTCAGGATATTTGGTACGCTGACCTTGATGCCGCCAGCGGCAAATGGGGGCCTGCCCGACGTATGGGTTTCCCGCTCAATAAAGACGAATACAATTGCGCTTATAGCATCACGCCCGACGGCAACACCATGCTTATAAAAGGGCAATACGCAAACGGAAACTACGAAACGCGCGGCTTTTCGCTCAGTAAAAAAACCGCTAGTGGCTGGTCTCCCCCGCAAAAAATGGATATTCCCAATTA
>JANXVQ010000278.1 GCA_025351545.1 Spirosoma sp. | reverse complement strand
CAACCCCCTTTAGGTGGCCTGCAGGCGGCCGCACTGCTGGGCCGGCATGACTTTAAAAATCTGATTTCGCTCACCTACCCATTTAATGATCGGCATAATTTCGGTTTTAGGATCGTTCAACCCTTCTGCAATGGAACCGATACAAAAATTGAATCCATGATATTCGCTGTCGTAAAGTTTCGCAAATCGTTGAATGCCCTTAAATACGTCGGGGCTGTTCCATCGGGCAATACCCCGATAGCCAATCGGTGTTGGGGGATCGGCAATGTGGTTGGCTAATTTCACTTTGTATTCTTTAGCAACCGGAAGGATACGATCCAGCAAATACGTAATACGTTCGAACATTTGCTCAATAGATACATCGCCCGCTATCGTTTTTGGCGCATTTTGGCGCAGGGCTTCTTCATAATTCCAGGTATTGTAAGCGGCATTACCACGCTTGGGGTCACTAGTTCGTCCAGTGCGCAAAACCGGAAGGATGGTGGTGTTATAATTCAACACTTTGATGCCCGTCTTTCCGGCAACCTGAATCATCTGCTGAAGAATTTCAATTTCCCGATCCCGCTCCGGGCTTTTGCCAAGCATGACATTTGGATATTCTGCCTTGTCGATTCCAGACGAGCCCAGGGGAAAGTGATATGCATCAAGGCTGATACCGTACTTTTCGCAAGCTTCTTTTTTCTTTAGTGAATCGTCCAAATCCCAGCCTTTACCCGCAATGGTTTTAGGTGAACCGCCGTCCATGTTATAAACGCCATGCCGGGCTTTGAACTCCAGGTTTTCAATGGAAGTCCCCCCCGATTGGCAACCAACTTTCATCAGTACTTTTTTCGGTCGTTCGGACCTGATAGTTCCAGCGTTAGACGGCTCCGTTCCGAACGTTGCCGCACCTACAGAACCGGCCGTAAGGACTCTAATAAAGCTTTTACGTTTCATGGCAGTAAGGGTTCATTGTTGATTATAACTATGTTATTATTGTTCCAAAAGTAACAAGAGGGAACTGTGATCTAATTCACCACACCCCTGACTGATAGCCGCTTCCATTTGGACAGCTACCAGGGCAGTCCCCTTAAGCGGCACCGAAAACTCCTGGCCAGTCTGTAACGCAATGCCCATATCCTTCTTATGCAGTTTGATCTTGAAGCCGGGCGTAAAATTCCGCTCAATCATCCGTTTTCCATGTAGGTCGAGGATACGACTCTGGGCAAATCCACCCAGTAAAACCTCCCGCATTTTCTCCAGATCGACCCCCGCTTTCCGGGCAAGCGCAAAGGCTTCAGCAACTGCCTGAATCGTCATCCCAACTATCATCTGGTTGCAGGCTTTGGTCGTTTGGCCCGCTCCCGGCTCGCCGATATGGACAATATTCTTACCCATCGTCTGGAACAGGGGCAATGCTCGCCGAAACGCCTGTTCGCTTCCTCCCGCCATAATGGACAATGAGGCCTTTTCGGCTCCTATCTGACCACCCGATACGGGAGCGTCCAATGCATCAACTCCTTTTTCCTGCATCAGTTTGTAAATGTTCCGGGCGGTAGACGGAGCAATGGTCGACATGTCAATGTATAAAGCTGCTGCCTGAACGCCCTCTAACAAACCGTCCGGCGCGGATATTACCTGTTCAACATCCGGCGAATCGGGCAGCATGGTGATAATAACATCACACTGTTCGGCTAAAGCCTTACTAGTTGGAAATGCCTGAGCACCAGCCTCGATCAGATCGCTGGCAGCCTTACTTTGACTTAAAATAGCTACCGGAAATCCGGCTTTAATTAAATTGAGGGCCATAGGCTTGCCCATAATACCCAATCCAATAAATCCTACTTTCTCCATTTTCATCGACACGACTAATTAATCAATTGGTTAAATCAACGGAAACAATCGGGCACCAATCATAATGACAATTAAGCCGGTCAGGCCCATAATCACGAGCAAGGGAGAAATCGTTTTCAGCGCTTCCCGTTCCGTTAGATTGCTCAGCTTGCAGACAATCCAGAAACCGGCATCGTTCATCCAGGGAACCAGTTTAGAGCCACATCCGATGGCCAGCCCCAAATACAAAGGGTGGAATTCCAGGTGAGCACTATTGGCCATGCCCGAGAGAATGCCCGAAGCCGTAATCAGAGCTACAGTAGCGGAACCCTGGGCAGTCCGGACAACGGCGGCAATGAAAAAGGCCATCGGTATTAAGGCCATCTGGTATTCTTTAGTCATTTCGGCGATGCGGGCGCTGATGCCCGTTTGCTGTAACATACCCCCGAATGCGCCCCCTGCCGCCGTAATCAGGATAATGCCACCGCCACTTAGCAGAGCTGCCTGAACGAATGCTGTTAAATTTTCCTTACTTTCTTTCTTTTGTCTAGCCAGAATAAGCAGTGCTGCAATACCCCCGGTAACAATCGCAATGTTCTTGTCACCGAAAAATTTAACCAGATTCAGCAGTTTGTTCAGAAAAGGCGACGACGTAAATGGCGTTCCCGGCGTAGCCATAGCCGTGAGGGCCGTATCAGCACAGATAAAGACCAGCGGAATCAGAACGGGTAGCAAAGACAGCCCTAAAGCGGGCAGATGAATCGTCTCTTTTGCGGCAATGACTTTGATATCTTCCAGTCGGGCGTCCAGTGAATCCCGCAACGGAATTGGCCATTTCCGATTGGCCCAAACGGCAAATAGATACCCAGTCGTAATGGTAAACAGCCCGACAATAGTGCCTCCTACCATCATCATGCCAATGGGAATGTGCATTTCTCCCACCAGGAAAAGAGGACCCGGTGCAGGAGGAACCAGCGAGTTAGCCATAGCGGCCCCGGCCATTACGCAGAGTACCAATAACAAGTAGTTCTTACCAATTCGTAGCGTCATGGCTTTGGCCAGTGGCATCATCAGGAAAATAACTGTGTCGAAAAATACGGGTATACCCAAAAAGAAACTGCTGACCAGAAACGCGATGGGTGCTTTTTCGATGCCCGTCAGGCGCAGCATGGATCGGATAATTCGTTCGGCGGCTCCACTCTCCAGCATACATTTGCCAATGATTGCGGCCATAGCAATGAGAATACCAATTTTGCCACAGGTATTGCCAAACTCGGTAGCAATTCGCTCACCGATACTCTTTTTTGCCAGGATCAGCGCTGCGGCTGGTGCTGTCCCTTTGGCCAGAGCAAATTGTTCAATGGCCGAAGCGGGAGTCATTAAAGCCACGACAAAAGCACCGAGCAAGAGAGCCAAAAAGGGATGTAATTTTAATCCAATAATACCCCCCACGACAATAAGTACGCCTACGGCTAAGATGATAAGAGGGTCTGTCATTAAGGCTATGTTTAGGAAGGTTTAGATCGTTAGGCGTTTATAACTTTTGTACGGCTCTGAAAGCATCCAGTTTTTTAGCCAGATTACGGGCGCCATCCGTTACAAATGTAGCATCGGCCCCGCAGGCAATCATCCGGATTCCTAAGTTATGGTAGGTCTGATAGTCTTCTGGGTTGAAGAAAAGGATACCCGTTGCTTTGCCTGCCTTTTTAGCCGCATTGACTGTTTCTTTCAAGGCCTCCTTAAACCGAGGATGATCAAATTGGCCGAAAA
>JANXVQ010000270.1 GCA_025351545.1 Spirosoma sp. | reverse complement strand
CGGTCACGTGTGCAGGCTGAAATAGAAAAGCCGAGATTAGCGTTCTCGGCCAGTAGGTGCTTGACAATGGTGGTCTTTCCGGAGCCGGAAGGGGCAGAAAAAATGATTAGTTTACCGTTCACGGTGGATGCCAGATTGGTTGGGTCTATAATGGAATTGGGGTAATTAAGGCTGCTTTAAAAGCACTACCCTAATTACCCCAACTGCGCTTGTCTCAATTAACTAAAACTCAGAATTCGGGATTTAATCGTTGCCACTAATTGCTCAGGGCAGCATCTTTTTTCAATTCGTTTGGTCAGCAATTCCTTCACTTCTTGTTCGAGGTGATACATCTCGATGCAGGGCTTGCACGACTCCAGATTAGCTTTCAGCTTGATAAGCTGTTGTTCTGTGGCTTCGCCATCCAGAATCAACTGAATCATCTTCAAGCAGTCGGCCCGATGGCCGCAATGTTCTTTCATCTCTGGCTTTGCATTAGATGAAGATGAGGATGGCAACGAGGTTTGCATTGGAAATATTTTATTTATTCCAAGAATAATAATACCATTAAGTTATTAGCAGAACCAAAGTAGCGTTAGAAAAAGTTCGGTTTATTCTTCACTTTCTTCTTTATAACCCATTGACGATGCGTAATCACGCAATTTTTCTTTCAACAGGTTTCTAGCGCGGTGCAATCGAGATCGCACGGTTCCAATTGGAATATCCAGAATCTTAGCCATTTCCTCATACGTGAATCCTTCGATGTCGCAGAGAATAATAACTGTCCGGAAATCAACCGGCAACGAGTTCAGGGCAGTTGCCACTTCATCGCCGATTAAATCAGAAACGGATTCGGCCCGAAGGTCAACCGTATGCTCAGATTCAGCGTCTTCGGAGTTATAGGTCGTTTCTACGTCCTGATAATCTACTTTAGCTGGCTCTTTGCTTTTTTTCCTGTAGTCGTTAATGAAGCTGTTCTTCAGAATCCGAAACAGCCATGCTTTTGCGTTAGTTCCTTGTTCAAAGGATGAAATAAACCGGAATGCCTTCAGATATGTATCTTGCACAAGGTCATTCGCGTCGTCCTCATCGGTCGTCAGGCGAAAAGCAAAGTTGTACATAGAGTCGATGTGGGGCATGAACTCCTTATTGAAAACCTGATATTTCTGCTCGTCGGTATACCGGCGGGCGGGTGTATCAGCGGAGGGCTGTTCAACGGGGTCTCCGTCTGGTAGCAATTGGTCTGGTCCGCCGGTGCGGTCCTGGTCGTCGCGAGTTGGCGTATCTGACATAACTTCGTGTATGGTCGCCATAAAAGTAAGAGTTAATTGCCGTTTACTATCGGCAAAACTCAACGAATTCGATAATTTGACGAACCAATCCGTTGAGTAGTATCAACTTGTTAACCACAAAAATTAATCCTTTCTTAAAAAAAGAGGCAAAAATGAGTTAACTATGACTAATTGTCAGTGAACGTTTCAATAAGTGGTAACGTTAGAGCCGGTCATCAGGCCGCCTGAACAGGCATACAGTGACCGACTTATAGTATTTAATCGGCTATTTAAGCCGTTATAGATCTAAAATAACGCTTTAGCCACGAGTCGGCAGCCCGGATACGCCAGTCTGCCAAAAACTCAGCTTTTGTTTTCACCAATGTATTAAACACAATTGTGTCGGGTGTCAGTAATCCATCTGTAACAGCCGCTTTAATGGTGGGCAATGAAAATGTCTGAACGGAACCATCGGTTAGTTGAACAGCCGCTGACCGGTCAAAGAAATCAACGGCTACCTGCTGACCAATCTGTTGTAGTGTTCGCACAGATGCATCGATCGAACAGCCACTGGGCAACGTATATCCTTCATCTACAGCAACTATCACAAAGCGATTTTCAATCACTTGCGCCGAAGATAACAATGGCTGCCCATGAGCGGCCCATTGATTCAAAGCCGGTTGTAAAGCTTCCTCAATCGTTTTCACCTCGCCGTCTGAAAGCGATCGGTTAGCCTGATACGCCCAAACGCGTGCTGTATCGGGCAGTTTCTCGAAATCAATGTACATTTTGACTGATAAATGATGAATTAAGAATGATGAATAAGTAACAGCAAATACCTCGTGAACATTCATCATTTACTTAAAGCCCTTGCCCCTGTGCGATGAGTTCCGAAATATCATAGACCCGTACAGAATCTTCCTTGTTCTTATTCTTGACGCCGTCAGACATCATGGTCATGCAAAACGGACAAGCCACAGCAATGGTATCGGCACCTGTACTGAGCGCTTCCTCGACCCGTTCGACGTTTACATCTTTCTTCCCCGGTTCAGGTTCTTTGAAATATTGCCCGCCACCTGCACCACAACACAGTCCGTTGGCCCGTACGCGCTTCATTTCAACCAGATCGGCATCCAGAGCGGCCAACACATCGCGTGGGGCCTCATAGACTTTATTGGCACGGCCTAAATAGCAGGAATCATGAAACGTTATCCGACGGCCCTTAAACGGCTGACCATCTTTAACCCGAATCCGGCCTTCGTTGATAAGCGCCTGCAAAAACTGTGAATGGTGAATCACTTCATAGTTCCCACCCAATTCAGGGTATTCATTCTTAAGCGTATTGAAGCAATGTGGGCAGGCGGTTACGATTTTCCTGACATTATACCCGTTCAGCACCTGAATGTTGGACATCGCCTGCATCTGAAACAAAAACTCGTTCCCCGCCCGACGCGCAGGATCGCCTGTACAGCCCTCTTCCGGCCCTAGCACGGCAAACTTGATACCCACATGGTTCAGGATACGAACAAAGGCAATGGTTACCCGCTTGTAGCGATCATCGAACGAACCGGCACAGCCAACCCAAAACAGAATTTCCGGCTTCTCGCCCGATGCAGCCATGTCGGCCATTGTCGGTACGGTGTATGTCTTTACGTCTTGCGTCATGAGTTTGTTTGTCGTTTGGCAATCTTGGTTCGTTGTTGCACCATTAAAGTCACGAATGAACCAACAATTTATTTGACTTCATTTACTTGCTCCGCCCAGTTGAAACGATCACTTGGCGAGAATTTCCAAGGGGCCATGTTATTTTCAATATTACTGAACATCGCATTCCACGAAGCCGGTGCTTCTGACTCTTCCATAACCCGATACCGGCGCAATTGCAGAATTATATCCAGCGGATTTATATTAATCGGGCAGGCATTCACACAGGCCTGACAGGTTGTGCAGGCATTGATTTCTTCTGGCGTGATGTAATCGTTCAGCAATGATTTTTCGTCGCGATAGTCGTTGCCATTGGCTTTCCAGCCCCGCTGAATTTCTTCAAGACGGTCGCGGGTGTCCATCATGATTTTACGGGGAGATAGTTTCTTGCCGGTAATATTGGCAGGGCAAGCCGATGTACAACGCCCGCATTCGGTGCAGCTATAGGCGTTCATGAGGTTTATCCATTTCAAATCCTGCACGTCTTTAGCGCCAAACCTCCCTATTTCAGCGGGTTGCTCGCCGTTGTCATTCGACTGTGATCCATTTGGGTCGGTTGTAACAGGCAGGCCAAGGGCCAATTGCACTTCCTTCGTAATTTCGGGCATGTTCTGCATTTCGCCCTTCGGCTGGAGATCCGAGAAATAGACATTTGGAAAACCCATCGCAATGTGCAGGTGCTTCGAGTAGGTCACATATACGGCAAATGCCAGAATGCCCAGAATATGAAGCCACCAGGCTGTCCGCTCATAACCAACCAAACCTGTATCGCTGAAATTAGCAAAGAGCGGTTTCAAAAATTGGCTAATCAAAAAGTCAGGCACAATTCCCCGTAGTTCGCCATAATGCCCAAGCGACCCAGAACTGGCCCGATCGCGCAGAACGCTGTCGGACGCATTCCAGGTCAGGAAAGCGATCATGAGCAAAATTTCGGCGATTAAAATGACGGCTGCGTCGGTGCGGGGCCAGCGGGTCATTTCGCGGTGGCGTTCCTGTTGGAACCGGCTCACCTTCGTCACAAACCGACGGCACAAGAATATCACGCAGACCGCCAGCACACCAAAAGCCAGCACTTCAAAGACATCGATCAAAATTGGGTAAATAGGCGTAATGTAGGGCGCAAACAGGCGATGTGTACCTAAAATACCGTCCAGGACAATTTCCAGAATTTCAAGGTTAATAATGATGAACCCGGCATAGATGACAAAGTGCATCGCTCCCACCAATAAGTTGGTAAACATCTTCTTCTGACCAAACGCCACAAGCACCATTGTTTTCAATCGTTCGTTGGCGTGATCGAACCGATTTTCGGGTCGACCGAGATTAATAGCGCGGGATATAAGCCGAATTCGTTGGGTTATGTACCAAATCACGACGGCTAAGGCCGCGACAAATAAAATTTGCTGAAAAATTTCCATTCGTTTAAGGGACTTATTAGGCCTGACAATCAACAAATTGACTCAGACAGTTAGGCTTCACTCAAAAATAATTCACTAAACATGTTGTAAAAACCCATTATGCATCTACTTTTGCACCCACGTTTCAGGGTGATGTAGCTCAGTTGGTAGAGCAAAGGACTGAAAATCCTTGTGTCGGCGGTTCGATTCCGTCCATCACCACCACCCTAGCGTAAGCCTTCCCAATTGGGAAGGCTTTTTTGTTGCCTACTATTTTATAATTTTTCATAATCATCTGGATTGGCTGCGCTAAATGGAACACTAAAATAGTATGCTTGCATACTATTTTCAGATCAGCAAATATACTGCTTTCACTATATCTAACAAGTACAGGAATAGGTTGTTTTTGATTTAGCTCAATAGCCCCCATGTAACTTATCCTCAATAGTTGAGTCCTATTTTACACATGGGCTTGAAACTTCTATTCGTACTGCTTTTCCTACACGACAATGTATCTACAGACTCGTTACCCAACCTGTCAGATAGCCTTACAGCCCAATCCTCTGTTGTAAAACCAAGTCGATTATGGGCCGTTGGTGCCACATCATTGCTAACTCTCGGTTCAACCTATGCATATCTGGAAC
>JANXVQ010000237.1 GCA_025351545.1 Spirosoma sp. | reverse complement strand
ATTTAAGAATCTGATATCACAGCAAAGCCTCAATTCCCACCACCCGATTTCGTTGCCGGGGTTGATTTTACTTCGGCAGTGTTGGCTGGACTGACGGGTGTTTCGAGGTGATTCCAGTTGATTAATATGTTCCAAAGCAAGGGTGCATCGTGGTGGTTCAGGTAACGGTGCAACGGATCGAAGGTGAAGGCAATTACGCGGCCAGCGCCGACCGGTACGTTGAAAATGCCGCCGTGGCCGATAATGGCCTGCTCGTTACGCACCATGCCCGATAACACATAAGGATCTTCCTTTTTCGGCGCAGCCGCTTTTTCTTTCACGATCTTCTTATCGGGCATACCCATAATTAGCCCTTTGTATTCCTCTTCGTCTTTGAGCGGTTTGGTGCCATACTGCATCAGCATCATATCCCGGTTGTATTTTTTCGTTTGCAGGAGGGGCGCAATACCCCGAAAGATTGGGAAGGTTTCCGGAAAACCGTACATAACCGGGCTATCAGGCCGCCGATTTTTCACCGTCACAATCGAACCTGGGTGGAATAGCGTCGGGGCACTAACTTCCTCCAGATCGCGGGTAATACCCGTTCCGGCAATCATCATCGACGAGTTGTCCAGCGTAACTAGTACTCCGCCCTGTTCTACAAATTGTTTCAGATTTTCAACTCCATCAAAACCCGGTCCGCCCGTGATGTCATTCGTCGCATCGGGGAAACCGTGCGATGGAAATTCAGGGGTTTTGGTGTAAGGAAGCGGCCCGAATTTCTTGTCTGTTTCATGGATAAAGTTAGTTGCCGAACCACGCATCCGGGGAATAAGAATGACATCGAATTTTTTCCGTAACTCGCCCGTTTTCAGGTGGTCTTTGTTGATCGACGTGTAGGGAATGCCGCGTTGATCGAACGTAAAGCGTGCCCAGCCTTCATCCTGCGTATTGAACCAACTGTGGTAAATAGCCACGCGCGGCAGGCTGATATCATGCTGCCGCAAAGGCGCCCCGAGTCCTGTCGGCTCAGCCTTCGTTGCTTGCAAGTCGAGCCCAAACTGAGTAGACAGTTTCTTCGATTGATCGGTGGTTAAGCCCTTAAAAACGACAGAACCAGCCGACAGCGTATCTTTCAGGCCAACAAGGGTAGCCTTCGTATCCAACACGACAGCTTTAGCTTGCTTGCTCTGCGTTTTCATCCAGAGCAGTGCGGGCAGGACATTGGTTTGGGCTTTATAATTCAGCACATAATTTGTGCCATCACCCGCAATAGTTCCGGCATACTGAACATCGTCGCTCAGTAGTTTAAGCTCACCAGACGCATATTTCACGCTGTCTTCCGCTTTCACATCAACGCCATAGAGGTAACTCAGCGTCCAGGCAATATCGTCGTAGGGCGGAAATTTCGCTTCTTTCGGGTAATTCTGTTTGGTCAGCAACGACACCGCCAGATTGCGATAAGGCTGGTTCAGCAACACCACATAATCACCCTGATTCTTACCCGATTCGGCTTTGTGTACCTCAATGGCCTGCGCCCGTAACTGGTTGACAAGGTAATCAGCCATAGCCGGATCGTGCTGATTTTTTGGGATAACAAAAGCGCGTGGTGTTTCTTCAGTGCCTTTACGGATGTTGTTTAGCCCTTTCTGATAAAAGTTCTTCAGCATCATCCGGCTGTTCGTTGCTCCATACGACAGCGACGCCAATACCCCGGCTTGCATATAATTGATACCGTTACGATACGACCAGTACACTTTTTCGGTGGCTGGATCGGGCCGATACCATTCTTTCGAGGTGACGGCATCCCCCGCGTATTTCTGATCAGCCAAATCGCGCAGGTATGTATTGGCCCCTGCATTACCGAAGGTCTCATAGAAACGCCCAACGGCATTGTGGTTATTGGAAATCCAGAGTGCATACCCCGGATACCAGCCATCGTAAAACGCCCAGGTAAACACGCCCGGTAAGCCCTGTGCAGCCAGTGACGCCATATCATGATTGCCCAGTGTTTGCCATTCGCCAATAGTTATGGGGTCGATGGTTTCGTTGTAAGGACCGGTTCCCGTTGATATATATAGCAAGGGTACTGACTCGTGTAAGTCAAGACTAGCCGTGGGGTGCCATTCGTAAAAGATTTTATACATGGCTTTGGTCAGCGCCTGCGATATCTGTAACCCGTCGCGATTGTTGTCGTGATAGACATATTTCCCCCAATAGGGTGGCGATTTTGGGAACCCATCCTCGAATTCTTTTCGGGCTTTAGAATAACGGTAATACCAATCTACCTGCTTATCCCAGCCGTCGGGTTCCGATACGGGATTGACAATAACGATGATGTTGTCGCGAATGGTTTTTATTTCGGGCGTCTGACTGGTAATCAGCCGATAAGCCAGCTCCATCAGCATCTCCGGCGAGCCCATTTCCGGCGAATGGAGACCGCCGTTCAGGTAATACACCAACTTGGTGTCGCCCAGAATTTTTTCAATATCCTGATTGCCCACTTTGCGCGGATCGGCCAACAGGGCGAGTTGTTTCTTGTAGTGATCGAGCCGTTTCATTGCGTCTTCACTGCCAATAGCCACTAACTGAATCGGGCGACCTTCTTCAGTCGTCCCTACCTGCTGCATGCTGATATTGGGCGATGTTTGGGCAAGTTTCTGGTAATAGGCGTAAATCTCGAGAT
>JANXVQ010000211.1 GCA_025351545.1 Spirosoma sp. | reverse complement strand
GGTTGATCGCTCGCTCGGCCATGCACTGGCTCAGTTGTATGTAAAAAAATATTTTCCGGAAGATGCCAGGAAACGGATGGGTGTATTGGTCGATAACCTGGAAAAAGCCTTTGAAGCCCGCATCAACAAGCTGGACTGGATGAGCGATTCCACCAAGGCGAAGGCTAAAGAAAAACTGCACGCCTTCACCGAGAAAATCGGTTACCCGGACAAATGGAGAGATTACTCGAAAGTGGACGTGAAACGAGACGCTTATTTTGAGAACCGGTTGTCGGCCAATAAAAATGATTACGGCTACAGCCTGGCTAAAGTGGGAAAGACTGTCGACAGAACGGAATGGTTTACGACTCCGCCAACGGTAACGGCTTATAACAATCCTCCGCTCAATGAAATTGTTTTTCCGGCTGGAATCTTACAGTCCCCTTATTTCAATGTGTATGCCGATGATGCGCTTAACTATGGCGGCATCGGCATGGTGATTGGTCACGAAATAACACACTCGTTCGACGATCAGGGAGCCCAATATGATAAGGTCGGTAACGTGACCAACTGGTGGAAAAAAGCGGATTACGACAAATTCAAAGCGAAAACACAACAGGTCATTGACCAGTACAATTCATTTACCGTGCTCGATTCAGTGCCTGTAAAAGGCGCCTTAACCGTAGGTGAAAACACCGCCGACATTGCCGGGGTTGCCATTGCTTATGATGCGTTTAAATTAACGGAGCAGGGCCGGGCCACGCCTGGCAAAGACATGACTAAGCTGGATGGCTTTACACCCGATCAGCGTTTCTTCATCTCGATAGCACGAATATGGCGTGTAAAAACAAAGGATGAATTTATGCGCATGTATGTAAACACCAATCCGCATTCACCGGCCAGGTGGCGAGTAAACGGGCCGCTGATGAACTTCACGCCTTTTTATAAAGCATTCAATGTACAACCCGGCGACAAAATGTATAAACCCGAAACTAAAAGGATAACCGTTTGGTAAAGGTTGGACTAAAATAAGGGTGCAACTGTGGACAGGTGTTCTGTGATTACAGTTGCACCCTTATTTGTTGATAGCCAACAAAGTATGAAAAGTAACTAGCAGAATTCAACTCTATTTTTCCGCTCTCTATACTGCCTATAAGGTAGCTGTTCCGCTCAATGGCTTACCGTTGATGATTATTCATGTATATTGATTGTATTCTGATCCCGCATGTTCCCTTCCATCAGCGAATACATACAATCCATCGAACTCTCCACTGAAACCTTGCATCGGCTGAATCACCTGGTTCCGGTTCGGAAGTCAGATGGGCAGTTGTATTTCAGCAGTGGAAATTTTGCCGTCGTCTTTCGCATGCATGACAATAAAACGGGCAAACAGGTAGCCTTGCGCTGTTTTCTGAGAGCGGTGACAGGGCGTCGGGAACGACTACGGGCCATTGCCCGATACCTGACCGAAGCCCCATCAGAGTATCTGCTCCCGTTTACCGTTTACCCGAACGAAATCTGGGTTGATACCCGCTTTGGTCAGGAACATGAATTTGACGTGGTTGTAATGCCCTGGGTGGAAGGGCAAACCCTGAGTCAGTACGTGGCCGATTGTTGCCGTAGCCAGCAACATCAAAAGCTTGACCAGCTCGCGCACCGGTTCGACGAACTGGTGCGATGGCTCCTTAACCAACCGATGGCCCACGGGGATTTAAAAGCGGACAATATACTGATTCGGCCCGATGGTCAACTGGTTCTTATTGATTACGACGGCTGTTTTGTGCCGGCATTGGCGGGACAGGAAGCGACCGAAATCGGCACCCTGCCTTACCGGCACCCTGCCCGCACCCCCGTTCATTTCGACCGCCATCTGGATGATTTCAGCTTGCTGGGTCTCTCTCTGGAACTCCACGCACTGAGTCTGTTGCCAGCATTATACACCGACAGTGATACGTTACTCCTCAGCCTGAGTCTCATTAATGAGCCATTTCAGGCTGACCAGTGGAATCTGTTCCGTAGATTATCATCGGCTAAGGTATCTGCCCGGGCAAGCCTGTTGGAACACGCTATTCATTGCTCACCAAGACCAATTCCTGGCCTTATGGAGTTGCTCCACACGCCAAAACCGGCTACCGTTACAACAACGACAGTACCAGACACCCTGATTCCGTATCTTCAGAAAAGGCAGTGGGGATTCGTCAATCAGGCGGGCGAACTCATTGGGCCGGGCGAATGGGAAAGTGTCGGCCTCTTTACGGAGGGGCTGGCACCCGTTCAGAAACAGGGGAAATGGGGGTTTTGCAATCTACAGGGCCAACTGGCTATTGATTGCCGGTTCGATGAAGTCCGGGAGTTCAGAGCAGGCTTAGCTGTGGTTCGGCAACTGGGGAAATATGGTTTTATCAATACAAAAAGTGAGCCGGTCATTCCCTGTGCCTATGAGGAAGCCGGGTATTTTTCGGAGGGACGCGCCCTGGTACGGCAAAATAATAGCTATGGCTTTATCGATGAACAGGGTCAGGTGATCATTCCTTTACAGTTTGAGTTGGCCGGGCCTTTTGCCGAGGGACTGGCCAGGGTTAAAACGGGAGGAAACTACGGATTTGTTGATGTAGCCGGTCAGTTGCAAATACCCTGCGAGTTATCGTTTGCGCTGAGTTTTTCGGAAGGGCTGGCCACGGTTGAAAAAGGCGGCCAGTATGGGTTCATCAATCAGAACGGAGAACTCACGATTCCATACCAGTTCGATATGGCCGGCAGTTTCGCCGAGGGACTGGCGCCGGTGAAAAAAGCGCGAAAAATGGGCTTTATCAATCACGAAGGAACACTCATCATTCCCTACGAATTTGACGAGATTCAGTTCAATGTAGCCTTGCCATTTACAGAAGGCCTGGCGTTGGTTCGGAAAGGGAATCTATTCGGATATATCGACAAGCGGGGACAACGAGTCATTCCGTATCAATTTACGGATGCGGATAACTTTTCGGAAGGGCTGGCCGCCATTCAACTGGGGGATAAATGGGGGTATATCAACCCAAAAGGCGAACTTGTCATCGCTTTTGAATTCGACCATGCCTATCGTTTCCATAAAGGGTTGGCGCTGGTTCGAAAGAATAATCGTCTGGTCTATATTGGCCGTACCGGCTTCGTTTACTGGGATCAGGCATAAAAAGAACGTGGATTTGGGAGTAGACGTGGTCCCTTTCGTGGTGTCGGGTTCTTAAACCCGACGCAATGGCTGACGCGAACTGTCGGCGGGGCCACCCGTGCGGTTTAAGAACCCGACACCACGAAAGGGACCACGTCTACTCCCAAATTTACGTCAAAAAAAGAATTTCATTCAGGCCAGTTTCCTGAATAGGGCAACCCACTTCTGAACCGTTTCGGGTTGAAGACGTGCTGCCATACTGTCAAAGTTTTTAGCCATATGCCGGGCGAGTGTTAATCGCCAGTCTCGGGCCAACGTATGGCCGTTAGCGTCAGCAAACGACTCCATTTGGCGTACAATAGATTGGTGAGTGAGTAGGATATAATCAAAATCATCGGTTTCAAGACCGCGATACATCCGGGAAAAATGTCGGGCAAGCTCATTGGCAGGTAATAAATCTTCCAGTACCCGTTCTTCTGTCTGTAAATCACTCAGCGTAATAACGTGTGTGGGTGAGTCTTTATACATCGTATGGCGTAAGCTTTGAGCCAGTGTGTGCCCCACAGCCGTACTATCAAGCAACACGTAAGGCATCGAACCAATCTGCTGGAAAAGTATCCGCGCTAAGGGTTCCATATCGGCTGGTGAGGCATTTGGTATAAACAAAACGTCTTTTGTAGGCGGATGCGCACCCGTTTGCAGCAGATAGGATTGTATGAGCTGCAGGTAAATCTGACTGGAAACATCACTGACCAATACTGGTAAGCGCGCCGTGAACAGTTGTTCCGATACGTTCAGATTCAGGGCGGCCCGTATGGGGTAAAAAGACGCATTGGCATCTGACTTCGTTACCTGGTAATCGTTGGAAATAACCGAGTTTCCATCGGGACCAACATACACCATTTTAAGATTATTAAGCGCCCGACTACCGATCATGAAGGGCGAATGCGTTGTGTATATGAGCTGATTGGTCCGGGAAAGGGAATGAAGAAACGTCAACAGGTCCTGCTGAGCAATGGGATGTAAGGAAAGACCGGGCTCATCGAGCAGTAAAATACAGCTGGAATGGCTATTTACCTGCTCGGCTCGAAAGGTCAAAAAGAAACTAAAGAACCACTGTAGCCCTTTGCTGCGTCCATCCAGTTCGATTTCTTCAGTACGTTTTTCATCGCTTACCCAAATTCTAAAATGATTTCCATCGGCCTGGAACCGAAACCGGTAAGTAGCCTGACGCCACCATTCCTGAAAGTCCTTCGTGAGCTGAACCGAAGCGGCCTGAAGAATAACTTCCCGTTTCTTTTTGTTCTCACGTTCCTGATCAACTGTGTTTTCCAGCGCGGTTTCCATCACGGTACTGTCAATTCGACCATACGAATCGCGATTGATAACCCTCGTCTGGCTGACCTCTGATCCTAATTCCAGAATTTCTTCTGGAATTAGCCGAACGAAGTCGAACAACACCTTCAATGTCCGCACTTTGGACTGTTCCTTCAACCCAAGATCTTGTCGGGTACTATTCTGGATAACATGGGGCAGATAAATCTCAGCATCCAGATTGCCATACTCCGAGTAATAGACAAAACGTGGCAATTGGTCAAGAAACAGCCGTTGCTGATCAACAGACAGCACAATACGCTTATTATTCAGCAGCCGGGCAATATGTTCGAGCGGTGTTTTTAACTGCTCATCGACAAAAAGCCGAAAGGGTTGCCGCCTTGAATATTTAACGGTAATAAATTCATCGATTTGGGCGATTAGGTTGTATACATCATACTCACCCAGACTGCCTGATGCCGGCAAAAGCGCTATCAGCCGATCGATAAACTCCCGTAAATCCTGCGTAATTTCTTCTTTGTCCCTGGTTATCAAGTCACTTATCAGATACTTTTCCCAAAAGGCACTTAGCAACGTATGTATGTATTTGTTCGGGTACTGACTAAGAAAAGAAGCCGGAAAGTTTACGTCATACATCCCAGTGTAGTAGCGAGCTACCTCAACCGTTGTCAACAGCTGCGTCGTATATCCCAATATTGGCGACAATTGCTCCCTAACCGATGTATCCATCGTAAAGGTTGCCCGAACGAAGGGTTCTTTACCTGAGTTTGTATCGTACGTTACATATTGCTTACGGGGATAATCGGTTAACGGGTCGATTCGCACACCATCAGCCGGATTCAGTTTATGTAGTGCAGCCAACAAGTTTGTTTTACCCGATTCATTAGTCCCTACCAAACAAGTACAATCGCTTGTGTATAGCTCACCAGAATCGACGATTGATCTAAAATTAGTAACCCGGAATGACGTCAATATAAAGGGCATTACTTAACTGATTTAGGTTGTCAACGCTAACTAGCATTTAGGACTGATTCAACAGATCACACATTAGGCTCCAGGAAAGGCCCGGGCAATCCAGTCGCCCACAAATATAACTTAACGATTCAGGTATAGTGCTCCCAAAAACTGGACAGCTTTGGAGAACACCATAAACGTTTAAACAGCAGATCCAAAACGACTTTACGAAAGCGTTAAAAAGAAGGGAAAATTCGTCTTTCACAACCACAGCAGAAGATTATTTGGTACAATCCTGATTCAACAAACGCCTGTCCGGAACACAACGCTGGTAGTCTGAAACTAAGATTACTTCAGTTTATGTTCGTACCTTTGCAGGTCGTTTTTAATGGATAACGGCATACTGAAAAACGTTAAAATCGGAGAGCTTTGACCCCTTGCGGATACTAAAATGAGCAAACACGGACGTATTTTGGTCGCTATGAGTGGCGGCATTGACTCTTCGCTGGCAGCAGTTTTGCTGCACGAAGAAGGTTATGAGGTCATTGGTATGACCATGAAAACCTGGGACTACGCATCGTCGGGCGGCACCAAAAAAGAAACCGGCTGTTGCAGTCTCGACAGCATCAATGATGCCCGCAACGTTGCCGTTACCCTCGGCTTCCCACATTATATTCTAGATATTCGAGAAGAATTCGGCGACGCCGTTATCGACCATTTTACGGGCG
>JANXVQ010000204.1 GCA_025351545.1 Spirosoma sp. | reverse complement strand
GTATGGGTTTTTGATTAAGGCCCGGTAATTTTTTGAGAAGAATCGGCTCGACAGTAGATTAGGGTCGTAGGTTGGCGCTGAGACAGATACCAGAATTTCGCCCGTTGATGGTTCAACCGCCAGAACGGCCCCCACTTTGTTTTGCATCAGGCTGTCGGCATACTTCTGAACTTCCACATCAATGCCTGTAATGAGGTTTTGTCCGGCAATTGCCAACGTGTCAAACTCGCCGTTTTTCCAGGAGCCTTTGTTAACGCCCCGGACATTCTGCATCATGAATTTGACCCCTCGCTTGCCGCGTAACTGCTCTTCGTATTGCTGCTCCAGCCCGTTGTGACCAACGTAATCGCCTTGGCGGTAATATAGAATATCCTGATTCTCTAATTGCTTTTTGCTGATTTCACTAACGTAGCCAAGAGCATTCGACAGCGTATGGGCCGGATAGGTGCGCATAGAACTTATTACCGGTTCGAAGCCCCGATAATCGACCAGTGCATCCTGAATCCGGGCAAAATCTTCTTTGGAAAGTTGCCGCAGAAACAGCGACGGTTTCACGGGGGAATAGTTTTTAGCCAGTCCCATAATACTATCGAAATCGGGGAGACTGATCGCCATCATCCGACAGAAAGCCGCCGTATCGGGAATTTTGACTTGTTTGGGTGTTACGTAAAGATCGTAAACGGGGGTGTTATAAACGATGAGTTGATTATTCCGGTCGTAAACCTGCCCTCGATAGGGTATTTCGACCACCCGCTTAATGGAGTTCTTCGATGCGCCCAGCGAGTAGGTATCATCTAGTACTTGTAAATAAAACAATCGGGCCAGATACGTTAATCCAACCAGGCAAAAGATGCCAATAATAACCCACTTACGATTCTCTAACATGAGAATAAATTCCTTTCAATAAAAGCTACGTACTCTTTACAAAGTTAGTCCATTAACGACGAAGTAGGGAGGGAATGATGAATTATGAATGATAAATTATGAGTGTCCTGTTCATTCATAATTTATCATCAAATATCACCATCCTTTGGCAAATGTTCGTATTCGGCAGAGATACATATCGGAGGTTATGTAAAGGGTTGAGCCATCGTCACCCCAGGCACAGTTGGCCGTAGCAACACCAACTTTAATATGGCCCAGGCATTCGCCCGTTTCCGACAGCACCAGCACTCCATTGCCACCTGTTACCCACAAATTACCCGCGCGGTCCACTTTCATACCGTCGAATCCACCCTCGAGACCCAGTTTTTTCATTCCCTCAGCGCCAAAGACAACCCGTCCTTTACCAACGGAACCATCGGCCTGTAACGGATATGCCATAACGACCGGGTTGAGCGGGTCGGATTGAGCGACATAAAGTGTTTTCTCGTCGGGCGATAGGGCTACTCCATTCGGGCGAGTCAGGTCGCTCACCACAATAGACACCAGGCCGGGAACGCCAGCCCGTTCGGGGGCAATTCGATAAACTCCCCAACCCTGGGTTTCTCTGGCAGGGTCTTTTTCTTTTTTGGGCATCCCATAGGGCGGGTCGGTGAAATAATAGCTGCCGCTGGAGTGGGCCACCACATCATTTGGGCTATTGAACCGTTTTCCGTTAAAATTATCCGCCAGAGTTCGTTTGCCTCCACTCCCATTGAGCGGCATGGCCGTTACGCGTCGATCGCCATGTTCGCAGGCAATGAGCCGTCCCTGGCGGTCAATAGTCAGTCCATTGGAACCGGGTTCCTCGCTATATGGGCCTAAACCTGTGTAACCGGACGGCTTCAAAAACGGCGTAACACCTTCTTTCTCAGTCCATTTAAAAATAGTATTCTGCGGAACATCGGAAAAAAGCAGGAAAGCCTGATCTTTCACCCAAATGGGACCTTCTGTCCACATGAAACCGCCGGCCAGCACTTCAATTTTAGCTTCTGTCGGAATAAGTTTGTCCAGGCGCGGATCGACTCGCACAATTTGACCAATAGTTGGAAAAGGTGTTGTTTGCGCGATGGCAGGATGTATGTTGGACAATAACCAGCCTGCCAGGAAAATAAAATTTAGTTTCATAAATGTTTCTCGGAAATAAGACCTAATGCTACAATGAATTTAGATGGTGTACACCATGAGAAAGTGATTTGAGTGTGCTTTTTAATTATACTTACAACTTCGCTTATTTTTGAGCGGTTTTATTCCTCAATCTGTTTTGTTATGAACGATAAAAAATCGGCCGGCCAGGAAGACAAGTCCCGGCGGTCGTTTCTAAAAACTCTTGGTTTGGTCAGTACAGCAGCCGCTGCCGCACCGGCCGTACTGGCGAAAAGCCCAACCGTTGGCATTCCGCAATACCTGAATCTGGTTAAAAGCCATAGCAGCACCTCGGCAAACGATAAGGTGCGCATTGCCCTCATTGGCACAGGTGGCATGGGTATCGGCGATACGCAAACAGCCTTGATGGTCGATGGTGTTGAAATGGTTGCGGCTTGTGACCTGTATGATGGTCGTCTGCGCCGGGCGAAAGAATTGTGGGGCGATCAGCTTCCGGTTACCAAAGACTATCGTGAACTGTTGGAGCGGAAGGACATTGACGCTGTAATCAACGCAACGACCGACCACTGGCACGAAAAAATTTCGTCGGATGCCATGCATAAGGGTAAGCATGTTTACTGCGAAAAGCCTATGGTTCAGAAAGTTGAAGATGGCCATACACTCATCAAAGTCTCTAAAGAAACGGGCAAAGTTTTTCAGGTTGGCAGCCAGTTTGCCAGTTCGCTGCTCATTGCTAAAGCGCGCGATATTCTGAAAGCCGGTGATATTGGTGAGCTTGTCTTTGCCGAAGCGATTTACGACCGCCATAGTGCCATGGGCGCCTGGCAATATTCAATTCCGCCCGATGCATCACCACAAACCGTTGACTGGGATACGTATTTAGGCAGTGCGCCAAAACGCCCCTGGGATCCACTCCGCTTTTTCCGGTGGCGTAATTATCAGGACTACGGGACTGGTATTGCCGGTGATCTATATGTCCACCTTCTTACGTCGCTGCATTGTATTACGGGCTCAAAAGGTCCAACCAGGGTATATTCGAGCGGGGGCACTCGCTACTGGAAAGATGGCCGTGATGTGCCGGATATTCAACTCAGCATCTATGACTATCCAAAAACGGCTGAGCATCCAGAATTTAACCTGACAACTCGGTCCAATTTTGTCGATGGCGGGGGCGGCAATTATTTAGTGCGGATTGTAGGCACGGAAGGCGATTTATCACTTGGCTTTGATTCCCTGACTGTCCACCGAAACAAATTTCCGAAGGCGCCGGGCATGTCGATTGACAATTTTCCGAAAGATCAAAAGGAATTGTATGTTCAGGAATACAATAAACTGTATCCACCACATCCAGAACTCGACGGTCCGAAGGAGTTTAAATATGCCTTCCCGAAAGACTATAAAGGCGACCGATATGAGCACTTTGTCAACTTCTTCAAATCAGTTCGAACAAATTCACCGAATATTGAGGATGCTACCTTTGGTCTTCGCGCCTGTGGTCCAACGCAGTGTGGAAATATGAGTTTTGCCCAAAAAAGAGCCATTAGCTGGGACCCAATAAATATGAAAATTTTAGGGGCTGTTTAAACCAGTCAACCTAATGTGTTTGAAGGTCAGTAGTTCTATTTCCTTTTATCAGGAAATAGAACTACTGACCTTTTACTTTCACGCGTCTGGCGATTGGGTCCACTAGATCGACATATAATACTCGACTCAGGATATCAGCCTCATGTGTATTTTCGTTAAAAATATAGCCTTTTAGCCCAATGGTTTTTTCACTAAGACAATCGTCCCGGTCGGTTTGAATATATACCCTTTTCGGTCGGTCGCTGCTGGTTATAAAGACGAAACTGTTCGAGTAATCGTTTGGTAGACTCGTCGTCGGCCTAACGAAAGGAGAAAAGTAAACGAATCGCAAGAATGGAGAACAACCCAGCTGAGCGAAAAACGGCTGGACGCATAAAATAGTTTTTTGTGATTTAGGGCCTTCCTTTAACAATGAAGTGACTAATTTAGCAAAATACCCTCTTTTAATTATGACTATACCCACTCATAAAACAGCCTTAGTACTCGGTGCTACGGGCCTGATCGGTAGCCTACTAACCCACCGGCTTGTTGATTCGCCAATTTACTCAAATATAAAAGTACTAGTCCGTAAATCGTTAAACTGGCAACATCCTCGCTTACAAGAAGTTCAGTTTGATTTCGATCATCCCAATGGTTTATTGATTCAGGCCGACGATATTTTCTGCTGCCTCGGTACAACCATGAAAAAAGCCGGTTCGAAGGAAGCTTTCCAAAAAGTAGACTATCAATACTCAATGGATATTGCCCGACTGGGTCTGGCCAACGGGGCGCACCAGTTCGCTATCGTTACGGCAATGGGTGCCGATACGGAGTCATCTTTCTTTTATAACCGGGTTAAAGGTGAAGTCGAGCGGGATTTGACCGCCTTAAACTATCCAACTCTACTTGTTTTCAGACCTTCACTCCTACTCGGCCGGGCCGCTTTAGCTCTGGGCGAAACGCGTTTGGGCGAACGGTTTGCCGAAGAGGCCATGCGGCTACTTAGTCCACTAATCCCGGCCAAATACAAAGGTATTGACGGAGCGAAGGTTGCCAATGCAATGCTAACAACTGCGCAACAAGGGTTGATAGGCAAACACGTTTTTGATTCGGATGCGTTGCAGACGTTTTAACAAACTTACTGCCTTCGAAATAGTCCAACATCATCGGTCTGAAACTCTAGTGTCATTTCGCATGGATTGATAAATGTATAATTCCATACTGAATCTCCGCAGCCCGGAATTTCACAATCAACGCAATTATTGGAAGCTAACAGTTCATTAGCCTTTCCAAACCGGAATGAATAGCAAGTTGACCAATCAGAGTCAATACTGCCAGTTGACAAAAACGCAAAATAGATCGGTTTAGGATTAACACCTGTTGGTCTTTTTGCAAAAGCGGAACCGCTTGCCAATAGCCATTTGCCGTACAGTTGGTTAGTAGGGTCTATAGATTTCTGGCAACTAAATACAATCCACAAAGTCGATAACAACAGAACAGGTTTCATAGCTTTTCTTTTAGCAATAAGACCCAGCCAATAGCTTGTTAGTTGTAACAACGTATCACAGAACCTGACAAGAGTCAGTGAATAGCCTCCAGATCAGTCAATAATAGCCTCTTGGCAATTTGATTGAGTTGTTTTTCAGATCCTTGTAAATGAAAGGTTGTGTGTCGATGCTGTTGTTTAGCGCCGGGAGTTAAGGAAGCGGCTGGCGACGACGACTCCAACTCGTAGAATTTACCCATTTGTGGTTGTCCGGGTTTCATCGGGCCATCATTATACGCATTGATAACATCACCTGAATACGGTTCTTTTTGATGCTCCCAGGCTGAATTAACGTACTGCCGGTCTTTGGGATTGAAATCGTAGGTTACAAGCGTTAGTGTTTGGGTTGAGGGGTCGTAACTACCAAGCCAATTTATAGCTCGTGTGGGAGAAACGCCAATTTTGGCTCGATACTGCGCATCAGCGGTAAACAGGGCCGATGTTTCTCCCATACGTAATCGGTCGGTGGGTACTTTTCCAAAATATGAATCATTAACCGGTTGACCAGTTCCCTGCCGATAGGGAATGATAATCGTTGCTTTTGACGATGCATTCATCATGCCTAAAATCCAGATCGAGGGCATACCCGTTTGCGGATTCCAGGCTTGTCTTCCCATATTAGTGATCTTATTTGTCGATTGAATACCGACAATTTTAAGCGAATCTGTGCTGATGGCCAATTGCGCATTTATTTCGGCTTTGATCAACAACCGAACTGTTCGCTCGATACCGAGGTCAAAGTGAGTTCCGGCATAATTTATCAATGATACATTACGGGTAAATGTGGCTGACGTTTTCGTACTGTCAGTCAGTGCAAATGGCTCTGAATCGATAGCGGCTGGTGTCTGCCAATGTGCAGCCTCGAACGGAGCGTCTTTCTTAAAAAATAAGGCAAACTGTCCACCTTCCGGCCCAAGCCAAAAACGATCTTCGCCCCCAAAAGCATTCATATGAGGCAGTAGTTTCCTTGACTCAATTAAATCATAATTAATCCAGCCGTAGCTCGCTTTCCCATCCGCACTACTGGTCATCACGCGGCCCTGATAAGCCGGACAAATTAAAACATGGGCACCCCCGTTCTGTAGTTCGATCAAATCGGGATGGTATTGATGCAAAAATTGCCGATCTTTAACATACGCACTTGAGTCTGATGATTGGGTTTCCACAGTTGACTTGTTGGTTTGCGTATCGTTAGTTTCTGATTTTCGACCTGAGCAGGCCGCAGCTAAGCCAATAAAAACGAAGACGATGATTTTGTGCATAGCAATGTAAATAACAAGACGAAAAATGACGAACTTAAAAGCTTCATATGGCTTATAGCCTACACCGTTATAAATCACCGTGCTTACCCAATCTACTTTGCCGGAAGAGCTATCTATCCGGTCCGCTATAGAAAACGATGCGCCAATTATTTATGATTTCTTATGTATACTGGAAGATACTCCACTAGATCAGGTTGCCTTCAATGCCGTTTTCCACCACAATTTAACTAACCCACTCATCCATTATTTAGTAGCCGAACGGCTCAGCGAAGTGGTTGGATTTGTGAGTTGCCACGTTCAATATTTGTTACACCACTGCGGTAAAGTAGGCGAAATACAAGAGCTATTTGTTCGTCCTGACGTTCGAAATCAGCATATTGGTCAACAACTTGTTGCCGCAATTAATACGTTGGCCCTAGATGAAGATTTTATAAATCTGGAAGTCACTACCAATCAAAAACGAACTGATACTATTCGATTTTACGAACGGGAAGCCTTTATCCGAACGCATTTTAAATTAGTTAGACCTATCCTTCCCTAATGCGCTTTCAGACAATGTATAAGCTATATGATCACATCATCTTGAGACGAAATCCAGCTGAAGGCCAATAAAAGGTTAGCAGTTCGCCACTGTAAAAAACGAAAGAGCCGGTTTCTCGAATGAGGAACCGGCTCTTTTGGTAATGACTATTGGCGACTTAATTCAAAAACTTCAAACGTAAATCGTTTAACTGACTACGGATAGAACCGTCAATCTGTTGATCGCCGACGCGTAATACGTAGCCGCCAATCAGGTTTGAGTCCAGTTTTTCTTCTAACTCAACCAATTTACAGCCGGTTGTTTTCATAACCATTGCCTTAAATTTGTCGCGCTGTATAGCGGTTAGCGGCACAGTTGTAATGACAGTTGCGCGCTCAATGCTTCTCAGTATGTTATATTGGCTGATAAACTGTTCCGCGATGGAATCCATGATGCCCTCCCGGTTCTTTTTGGTGATGATTTCAAAAAAAGCCATCGTCATCGGATTCACCCGATTAGTAAAAGCAGCTCTTAGAACAGCACTTTTCTTTTCAGCACGAACAATAGGGTTCTTTAACATGAGCATCAGTGGCCGACTTTGGTCTACTGTGTTCTTAAAAAACTGCATATCCCTGTGCATTGTCTCGGTCAGGCCTTGTTCCTGCGCCAGATCCAATAACGATTTGGCATAGCGGGCGGCAACTGTAGCAACAGCCATAATCGATTAGTTTAAGCGTGAATTAGAAACCAAATCCGTTATCAACTTCTCCTGCGATGACTTGTCGCTAAGCTCTTTACGAAGAACTTTCTCAGCAATATCAAGCGAGAGAGTAACAACTTCTTTTTTCATTTGTGCTACCAGAGCCTGCCGTTCGTTTTGCATCGACTCACGAGCCTGTTCCAAAATACGTTGCCCTTCGGCAGCGGCTTTGTCTCGCGACTCAGCCAGCATTTTGTCGGCCATATCTTTTGCACCACGCAGTATAATTTCACGCTCTGAGCGCGCCTGTGCCAGCAATTTTTCGTTGTCAGCTTTTATGGCAGTCATTTCAATCCGAGTTTTTTCGGCCAGGTCAAGGGCACTCTGGATATTATTTTCGCGTTCGTTCAGACTTTCTGTGATGGGTTTCCATGCGAAAGCGCGAAGAATGAGAAACAGGCCGAGGAAAACCACTACCTGCCAAAATAAAAGACCAAGATCGGGTGTAAGTAAGTCCATGAGTGTGAATTATGGATAAAT
>JANXVQ010000140.1 GCA_025351545.1 Spirosoma sp. | reverse complement strand
AAAAGTCTTTCCAGCCGAATTTTTTATACTGAACGTCTCGTCGATGGTCAGGTGGCGTACCCACCCATTGGGATCAGTTGCTTTGCTGGTTTCTATCGACTGATACGTCCCATCGGTTGTCATGTTCAGTTGGGGGCAATCGCCGGGGGCTTGCCATTGATTACCCGGGCCCCACTCCCAGATAAGCCAGCCCATGCCTGCGGTTTCGGCCAACCTGGCAAACTGCTGATAATCAACCTGACCCGCAGGCGAACATATATTGACGGCGTCACTACCCGGCCACGCACCAAACCCCGCCAGTTCGCTAATAACAAGTGCGATCGGGAGTGGGCTCACTTCGGCAAAGGCGCTGGCAATAAGCGTCTCGTCGGTATCCGTAGCTGATTTTGGCCAGTAGGAATGGAACGCAAAGATCAGGTTATGCTTAGGGTCGGCGTTGAGCATTTCCGGGCCTTTCCGGGCAAAACAACGTAGACTCTTTCCCTGATCCATTCCGTCGATCATGAGCGGAACATTAACGCCCGAACGACGTAGCTGTAGCACGACCTTCTTGTAGGCTCTGGCATAATCCGCTACGTTGGCAGAGTCATTTTCATCGCCCGTAGACGCTTCGTTGGCAAAGTTGACGATCAGATAAGTCTGATGCCTGCGAATGAGGGCGACAACGTCGGGTCTTGTCCAATAGGCCGCATATGTACTCAGTTTGCCAAAGCCGCCATCCGCTGTTTGAGTAAAATCCCAAAGACCCACAATCGGTATAAGTTTGTTTTGGCGGGCGTTGGTAATGAGTTGATCCAGTCGGGTTAGCGGATTGACAACGGTTTTGTGGTTCACGGTCGACGTCATTTCCCAGGCAATACGGACACAGTTAGCGCCTGACTTAGCGATTTCGGGAAAATACGTCTTCCCAAAAGGGTCATCATGATCAAAAACGGCCATTTTATTGACGCCCTTCAAAATTACCGGACTGCCACATGGGTCCATGATCTGCTTGCCATTCGTCTGAAATGTTGGCGTTTTAAAAGGTGATTGTTGATTGGGTAAGGGCTTGTTCGGATCGATACTACCGGCCGTTTTTTTTAGATTAAGTTGACGCTGAAATTGGGGAATGGTCGTTTGGTCCCCGATCACAACGCCCGGCGCTTGCTTGCGTTGACCCAGAACAAGCACTGGCGCGACCAGGAAAAAGAAAACGCTTTTTATGACCAATTGCTTATTCATGGACGGAGCGATAAAGGTGTGAACAACGGGTGGGCCTCGTCAGCAGAAGCAGCCAATACACAAGGTACTATAGGCTAGACAAGGTACTGAATTACAGATGTAGCATATACTAACGTTTGCTGAACGACCCTCTATTTTGAGTAAATGGTATGCTTTTTTGAGTAAGCCTCAAATTCAACTGCTTACCGGTATCACCCGGGGTTTCGCGGATCATTAATTTCCACTGGCGCAACCAATACTGCCAGGTTGCTTCTTGCCAGGACCGTTTACTCAGCCGCTCAAGAAAATGGTCCTTTCACACAGAAAATCAGGCTGCTCCCTAAATACCTTTTTTAGTGTCCTACTCAATGCTGTACGTTTGGTTCAGGAAAGAGAATGGTAAGCAAAAGTCTGATAAGAATGGCCATTTTTTACCACTCCCAGGCCACCATTAGTCCATAATTTTGCTCAATCAGTTGGTAGTGGGAGTAACATCTCTGTCAGAAAATACGACTCAGGTACTGGTCAGGCATTCTTTCCACTACTATATATCCAGCTTATTATCAATTAAAAACCGATTCTTATGAACCAAAATTGACGTTAAAAAGGGTATACACGCACCTACTACTACGAAGTTAAATCTTAAAAAACAACCCAGTTGAACTGGCTGGATCTGCCAGTAATTCCGCAAGATGCATTACCTGTAATTCGACCTTATTTTTTGTCATAAACCAGCGCTCACATCACAAAATGATGTAGGTGGAGAAGTATTGTCTCATTTCCAAAATAAAATCAATCCATGAATTATCTGACTACATCCAGCCAATCTACGAAAACGGCTTATCTACAACACAGTTACGCTATGGTAAGTATGCACACAATTAAGAAATCGCTGATACTATTAATCGCGATGAGTTTACTCACAATGATTTCGTGCAAGAAGAGTCAGGATACTGTTACCCCGGCTGGCGCGGAAAACCTGCTGGTCAGAACCTGGCAGCTAAGCGAAGTTTCGGCCAGTGGAAACAAGGGGACAGGCTCTACCGTGAAGCCCGGTTCGGCTGCCTATAAGGACGCTTTCGATGGCACTGTCCTTTATAGTTTCGAAACCGGTGGCAAAGCGACCGTCTCCGACGACGTAAAGAAAATTCCAGCAACCTGGAAATTGCTCAACAACAACAACCAGCTCGAAATCAAAGCGACTGCTGGTACAATTACCTATACCGAACTCTGGGATATAAAAAGTTTGTCGGCAAGTAATCTGGCATTGGGCGTAACGATAAATGATAAAAACCAAAGTAACTACAATGACCTGTTCGCGTTGAACGTAGCGCTGATAGCAGACGCATTAGGTGTGGATAACACGGCAACGGACGTTACGGTAGGCTACAAGTTTACCGCCAGGTAGATAAAGCACCACCCCATTTATCACAAGAAAACCATGAAAACTCAACTAATACGGTTAGCCTCAGGCATTATCATTTTCGTGTTGTTTGGCAACGGCATGTGCTCATCATCGTCGGACCCGACGCCAACAACCACAACCACACCCACACCCACAACCAATCCACAAACCAGCAACACGGCTTGTCAGCTACTTTCGGCTACATCGAGCGATGGGAGCAGCGAAACCTACACGCTGGATAGCCAGAACCGACTATCCAATGTGACAATTAAGTCGAGCGATGGGCAAACGGTGTTTAGTTTAGCCTACAGCAAATCTGATGGAAACCCGGGAACTATTGTTGGCAACAAAGCCGGGAAAGAGATCTCCACTACAAGTCTTTCCCTTACTGCCGACAAGCTGACGAAGGTAGAAAATACCGTTTACTCTGTAGATGCATACAGTAACCCATTTGGGGGAAATGTTTCCTTGACGAACCTGATCAATACGGCAAATTTAGTATGGCAAGGAGATCGACTTACCAAAGTAAATGGCGAATCAAGGGAAAAGGGGAAACCATTATTAGGGGATGCAACAACTTCCTATGAGTACGATGCAAACGGCAATGTCTCCAAATCAAGCGCTTTCAACAATAGTAGTCTTGGCGGGCTGATTGAAACCGGACTCACCTATTACATCATATTCGAATACGAAGACAAAATACTCCAACCAAAACAACAAGCAGGCGTAAATCTTCAATTCGAGTTTTTAGACGATGGCCAGATCAGTGTGCAGCCATTTTCGGCAAAGGCAGTCAGGAAAATGACGACGTATACCGTCGATAGTGGTCAAGCAACATTGGCCGCTACCTCTACCTACACCAACACGGCCAATACGCAGGGTTACCTTATTAAATCG
>JANXVQ010000109.1 GCA_025351545.1 Spirosoma sp. | reverse complement strand
GTTCATTGCCCGACACCAAACTGCCTGATGAACGATGCCAAAGGGAACCTGAAAAATATTCAGTCCGCACATCAGTTCTGTGCGGACTGCCGTCGAAAGATTCAACCCTACTTACCCGTTTATCCCTAACCCCGGCCTCCTCGACCACAACGAATTCTGATTGAGGAGGCCCACCCTGTTGAGCGAGTTTACAGGTTGCCATTGGCCATTAATTTTCTGCAACTTTTAGTTACATTCTTTACTTACCCTTTAAGCCAAGTTCTTATGCGTAAAACCCAGATACGTTTGAAAGCGCAACTGCACACTTCGGGTTGAAATCTGTTGTGTTTGCGCCAGCGCTTTTATCGGATCTATCGCTGAATTGTTGAAATAGGGGACACTGTCCAATAAGGAGAGCGCAGCCGCTTCGGAGGGAGCTACAAAAGGGTGCGTTTCAAAACTACTCGTTCAATGTTGACTTAGGTTCCTTTTAGATTCTTGGTGACCAAATTCCACCGGCCACTTTTGGACGCGACCCGCAAATTAAGCATGGCTTGTGCTCCGTCGTCTGTCCAGCGTTGGCCACTCCGTTTCATCCGGCACTGAACAACCGTCCGGTGAGCGGCTTCCATCGGGCCTGAGCTAACACACTGGCGGGTATCAAGACCGCTTTAGCCGAGTTCAAAGCCTTACCTGGCTGGAATTCCAAGCAGGCCGTGTTCTGTAGGGAGCATACCGCTCAGGCGGCCCTGCGGCATTTCTATGGCTCATCTGCTGGAACTACTCTACAAGCTAAAGTTCGCAGTCTGCGGGGCCGCCCGTGCGGCTGGAATCATCCTTGCAAATCAAGCAGGCAGGCGGTATGCAGCGGGGCAAAACCGCACCGGCGGCCCGGCGATAAGGTCGATGCTCAACGCATCGCTCAATACGCCTATGGCACCGGCCACCCGGCGCTTCCGCGATCAGATGCGCCTGTGGCAACCTCCACGCGAGGTTATTCAAAAACTCGCCTTTCTAACCGGGCCGCCGGGGCGGTGCTACTCGTCAACGACTGAATCAGGCGGCACGGGCCGCCCCGCTATAATCTGTTAGCAGTTCCGGTGGCCGAGCAGGAAACGTTTATCAGCAAATAGTGGTCGAACAAGCCATCAAACAACCGCCCGGGCGGCCCGGCTCAGTCATCGGTATCAGCCAGACCACGACTGCTGAGATCATCGTCACTACAAATGAATTCAAGGCCATTACTGATCCAAAAAAGTTTGCCGCATCGGCGGTCCGACTGTTACGCTGGGGTTGTTCTCTTTGACGGGGGCGCCCGTGCGACGTAGCTGGGGCCAGCGGAAAGGCAAGCCCCAAGTCAGCCATATGGCCAACAAAAAAGTAAAAGCATTGCTCCACCTGGCCGGGCGGCCGGTGCCGAGCAATGTCAGCTATCCAGCATTGCGCTCAACTCAAAGCTTATTACCAGCGAAAAGTTAAAGAAGGTAAGAATAAAATGCTGCAGGGCCGCCTGAGCGGTACTCAATAACGTCCGCAACAAGTTAGTGCTTCGCATTTTCGCCTGTCTTCGAGAAGATCGAAATTAGGACGAAAATTATACACATGCCCTTGCATAGAGCATAGAAATGGGCACGGGCGACACCACAGTGATTAAGATGCCTGTGCCCATTTTTGAGATCGCACAGCGGCTAACATCTTTAGTAAACTTATTCAGTTAATTCCTGTGGGCAAAGCCAAAACCATCTTGTCAGGAGACCGCACCAGCCAATAGAGCTCTACTCGCTTCGTAAACTTTTTGTCGGATTCATTAGGGCGGCTTTGATACTTTGGAAGCCAACCGTTAGCATGGCAATGCAAATGGCCAGCAGCCCGGCCAGAGCAAATACCCACCAGGAAAGGTCAATTTTGTAGGCGAAATCCTGTAGCCATTGATTCATGGCCCACCACGCCAGGGGCGAGGCAATAATCAGTGCAATGATAACTAATCTCAGGAAGTCTTTCGAGAGCAATGCCACGATACTAGCCACCGACGCGCCCAATACCTTACGAACACCAATTTCTTTCGTTCGCTGCTCGGCCGTGAAGGTGGCTAGCCCGAACAACCCCATGCAGGAAATTAGAATGGCAATGGCCGTAGCTGTATTGACAAGCTGGCCCGTTTTCTGTTCTTTTTCATATAGTTTGGCAATAGACTCATCCAGAAATATGTAATCGAATTTATTGTCGGGATATACCGCTTTCCATTGCTGTTCGATGCTCGCCAGAGTTGCTTTTAGGTCATTGAGTTGACCACCTTTGGTTGACAGTTTAATCCCAATATTTTTTGCCTGCCGAGGCATATAGCCAATGAAAACTGAACCGATCCGTTCATGCAAAGACTGCTCATGAAAATCGGCCACAACCCCAACAATCGGGTACTGTTTGCCTTGCATATCAACGAACTCATTGATTGCATCGGCTGGTTTTTTGAAGCCCAACGCTTTTGCATACGTGGCATTGATGACCATCTCCCGGAGCGAGTCACTTTTTAGGTAGTTTCGACCGGCCAGCAATCGAAGCTTATAGAGCGGAATAAAATTCTCGTCGCCCACTTTTGCCGACACATCCATCTCGACTTCTTTCTTCCCCTTATATTTTAGCTTGGTTACCATGTAGCTTCGGCCCATTGGCGGAAACCATTGCATCGTAACCCGCTCAATACCAGACAGTTGTTTAATTTTATGGGCCAGTACAAGGCTTTTGTCATCGCGCAGGGTATGCAACTCTATGATGGCGTCGGTCGAAAATCCCAAATCTTTGTTGCGTATAAAATTAAGTTGCCGACCAACCATAAGCGTTCCAATAATGAACACCAGCGAAACTGCGAACTGGAAGATAATCAACCCTTTACGCAAATACCCTTTCTGGCCGCCCTTCAGAGCAGTTTGGCCTTTCAAGGTCAGTGCTGGTGCGTAGGACGACAATATCCATGACGGATAAAAGCCAGCTAACAAGGATGTTGTGAGGACGACAATTAGTAGGAAAAGAAGTGTTTCGAGACTAAATAAGTCGAACGTTAATCCCTGGGGTGTCAGGTTGTCAAAGATGGCGAGTATTGGCTTGATGAGCGTTAACGCAATCAATAAGGAGACAAGTGTCAGCATAGCGGTTTCGCTCATGAATTGTACCATCAGACCCTTTCGGCTGCTGCCAATTACTTTCCGAATACCTACTTCTTTCGCCCGTTTTGATGATTGTGCGGTTGCCAGATTAATGAAATTGACAGCGGCAATCAATAGAATAAAACCCGCTACGGCCATCAGCCCATAAAGTGTTGGCAGGTGTGCTTTACGGGAATAATTGTCCTGATAGTTTTCATTGAAATGAAGATCGGAAAGGGGTTGGAGAGCGGGCGTAAATTTCAGATCCTTTGTGAAGT
>JANXVQ010000073.1 GCA_025351545.1 Spirosoma sp. | reverse complement strand
ATAACCCAATAAAAATTGCCCGCATGGGATTATGTTGGAAAATATAAATATACTCAGAAATAAATATCAGGATTATTGCTGACAAAAAAACTCCCAGTTCTGCTTTTTTAAACTTATGTTCCATACAAATAGTGATTGATTTTAATACACGCCAGGCGATATGTTCATCAAGTGGTGGCTATCTATAAAGTGATTGTTATATCCTAATGTTTTAAATAATTTTTTGTACTATTTTTAGTAATGCCTCAAAAGTGAACATTAAGGCTAAGGAACAAATGGTTGATGAGCAGGCCACTAACCGTATTATGCATAAATTCAGATGTTGAAAAGCAAATCGTTCGACAAGCTGACCCTTTACGTGCGTAAGTCGTCCAACCAGTCCGCCGGTGTGATATTTTCCTGTTTGATGAATTACGGTGGGCAATAGACATAGTACGACCGTACGGTCGGCCCGGCACCGCTCGTTAATTTCCAAGCCCCACAGCATCTGAATTGTCAAAAGGTGCATTAAGACTATCGGAAAATACGAACGCCAGACGGGGATATTTAGTCCCGTCTGGCGTTTAACGTAGAAATTTCAAACTGACATTCTATGTCAGTCAGGCAGGTTGCTTCTTGTCTAAACTTTCATTTTTTCAATGTTCTTATAACTAATGGCAATAGACTCTAATGGTGGAAGCTTACAAACATCCTGCTCAACGAAGTAGTGGGTCATACCCGCTGTTTTCTTCGCGTCGAAAATGCGCTGAAAATCAATAGAGCCTGTTCCAACAGGAGCGAAAGCCCGTTCGGCTGTTTTTTCCATATCTTTCACGTGCCAAAGCGGGAAACGGCCGGGATGCTTTTTAAACAGCGCGACGGGATCCTGATTGGCGAAAGAAGCCCAATATAAGTCCAGTTCGAGTTTTACTAAATTCTTATCGGTGTTGCCCAACAATATGTCGTAAGGCACTTTTCCACTTAGTTCTTTAAATTCAAAATCGTGGTTGTGGTAGCAAAACTGAATACCAGCCGCCTTACACACTTCTGCCGATTTATTGAACAATTCGGCAAATTGCAGGTAGTCATCCAATTTAGTACGCTCAGCCGGAAACAGGTAAGCACAAACCATGTACTTCTGCCCAATAGCAGCCGCATCATCAACTGCCCGTTTCCAGTCATTGGTAAGCGTTCCTTTGGCATTTGGCATTGTTTTACCAGTCGTATAGTGCCCGCTAGGCGCCGACATGCCCAATTCTTTCAGCAAGTTAGCAAACTCTTTGGGTGTTTTTCCGAAAAACTTACCATCAGAATAACCGTACGGTTCAACTTCTTTATAGCCAATTGCGGCCACTTTTTTCAGTGTTTCCACAGGCTCTTTGGCCATCAGGTCGCGCAGGGTGTACAACTGCAAACCGACCTTCTTTGGCGAGGCCGCAAACGCATCCAGTTTAGGCAATAAAACCGCCGATGTAGCTAAAGCACCTAGCTTAAGAAATTGCTGGCGGGTAATGTTAGAAGACTGATTCATGAGACAAACAAGTCGGTTAATGGGCAACGGGCAGAGTACCCGCGCATCCAGTGCCTAAAGATACGGAAACATAGGTTTTGTGTCATAAAATATCCATTAAAAATACAAGGCCATTTGCAAATGCAAATGGCCTTGTATTTTCTCAAAAATCGCGCTTATATCCTTTATACGAGTCCTTTCTTCATTGCTTTTACGGCGTAATCGGCTGAGCGGGCGGTCATGGCCATGTACGTCAGCGATGGATTCTGGGTGGACGTCGATGTCATACAGGCACCGTCGGTAACAAAAACGTTCTTAACGGCGTGCAGTTGATTCCACTTATTGAGCATAGAGGTTTTGGGGTCTTTTCCCATCCGAACGCCACCCATCTCGTGAATATCGAGGCCGGGACTGGCGTGACTATCGCGAACGCGGATATTTTTAAAGCCCGCTTCGGTGAACATTTCCGTTAGTTGCTCCTGATAATCCTTCACCATTTTGTCGTCATTGTCATCGTAGGCGATGGAAATTTTCAACTGCGGAATACCAAATGGATCTTTCAGCGACGAATCGAGGGCCAAAAAATTAGATTCTTTCGGAATGGTTTCGCCCATCATGTGCGACCCAACATACCAGCCGCCGAGTTTCGGATTCAGGAGGCTTTCTTTCAAATCGGCACCAACGCCGTTCTGATCAGACCGCGAAACACGCCCAGCCGAAAAACCAGCCGCATAGCCCCGAAGGAATCCCATTTCCTGCTTCTCTACATTACGAAAACGGGGGATATAGGGGCTGTTCGGGCGCCGTCCGTCGGTAGTCGAATCGAGGTCGCCATCATACTCTCCCGATACACCGGCCCTGTAATTATGGAAAGCGGCATACTTGCCCAACACGCCACTATCATTACCTAAACCATTTGGAAAACGGGTCGATGTTGAATTCAATAGTACTAAGTTCGAGTTCAACGCGGCTGCATTCAGGAAGATAATGCGGGCATAATACTCCTGCATCTGCTTCGTATGCGTATCAATCACCCGCACACCCGTAGCCCGGCCTTTCTTCTCATCGTAAATAATGGAATGCACAACCGAATTAGGCCGAAGGGTCATTTTTCCCGTTTTAGCCGCCCACGGAATGGTGGTGGAGTTACTGCTGAAATAACCCCCGAACGGACAACCACGTTCGCAAATAGTCCGGTGCTGGCACTGCGCCCGACCCTGCTGATAATGAACAGGTTGCGGCTGTGTCAGGTGAGCCGCGCGGCCCATAATTACGTGCCGGTCTTTGTAACGACCCGCTATTTTTTGTTGAAAATGTTTTTCGACGCAATTCCACTCGTGCGGGGGCAGAAACTCGCCATCCGGCAGGGTTGCCAATCCATCTTTATTGCCCGAAATACCCGCAAACCGCTCCACATAGCTATACCAGGGCGCAATGTCGGCATAGCGAATGGGCCAATCGACAGCGAATCCATCGCGGGCGGGACCATCGAAATCGAAGTCACTCCACCGCTGCGTTTGCCGCGCCCACATCAGCGATTTCCCACCCACCTGGTAGCCCCGAATCCAGTCGAAGGGCTTTTCCTGAATGTATGGGTGTTCGGCATCTTTCACAAAGAACTGCTCCGTACCTTCATAAAAAGCATAACATTTGCTGATAATTGGATTTGCGTCCCGCACCTCCCGTTTGAGTTGGTTTCGGTGTTCAAACTCCCACGGCTGCATATTCGTGGTCGGATAATCGGTTACGTGCCGAACATCGCGCCCCCGTTCGAGGACGAGTGTACGAAGCCCTTTACCGATCAATTCTTTGGCGGCCCAGCCTCCGCTAATACCGGAGCCAATGACGATGGCGTCGTACGTATTGAGCGCCTGAGCATCTATATTTAAGTATGACATAACAAGAGTAGATCAGTAGTCAGTCAACAGCAGCTCTGACTACCATTGACGATTAACTTATTTCGGTTGTGAAAGAGTCTTTGTTTTTACGGGCACGCAGCCGTAATAATGGCCGGGAATAAATTGGTAATGTGTCAGGTTAGTCATGACATATTCAGAACTCATATAGCCCCTGATAGTCAGATTTTTGACCAGCGAATAAAAGTCTTTCCGGCCTTTATCTGTGGACTGTGCCAGTTGAGTAAGCAACGCTGTGCGCTGTGCCGCGTCGCCTTCGGCAAAGGGCTTGCTGAAGGCTGTCTGAGCCAGACCGTCCAGCGAATCAAGTCCTTTCCGGAAATTCTCCTGCGCCGGTTTATCGTAGCAGTCAGTCACCATTTTCTGCACAAACAGATGTACGTTGAGCGCTTTTGCTCCCGGCCCGGCCGCAGTTGTGGTATCGGTAGTCGGAATGATTGTTTCGACCATATTAGCCAGCATATCGGTCTGGCTGCCAGAGAGAATTTTCCGACTCGAACGAACAGTTTCGGGTGTCCATCCAGTTGCCCAGGCGGGTAAACTTATCAGCCCGCCAACGGCACCCGCCATTGTTTTTAATGCATTGCGTCTTTCCACAGGAATACTTAACTTCGGTTGAGTTTATTATGTCAAAGATACAAAATAAACAAAGACAAATTATACAAAGTCGGTCGCTGGTAAGGCCATGATCAGTTCCAGATTTTCGTTCACACTCCTCAATACAGCCATTATGCCTGGGTTTCCGGCCAGGTTTTCGACCTATGCGGGGCTGCCGTGCGGGCCGATTCAGGTCCCGATCGGGCGGCCCCGCAATGACCGGATTGAAAAGGCCTTTGGCGATGGGGCCTATGGCGGTGTTTTTGCCAAAGCTCTGGCTGACTGGGGCATTGATCGCTCCGGCGACCCGGTTTGAGCGGGCCTCCGTCCTGAATCGGGTCAGGGCATTGTGCCCGTTGCCAAGCGGTGGGTCGTGGAGCGGAGTATTGCCTGGACCAGACGCGCGCGCCCCCGTTTTTTCGGCGGATCGTCAAAGATTACGAGCATACGCTATCTTCTTCGGTTGGCTGGCTACTTTTAGCCAATAGTCAGATCATGTTACAACGAATTAGGCCAATAGTCAAAATAAATTCCCCAACAGCCTCTCAACCAATGGACCCGAGGCTTTAAATTTCACCCGTGTGGATCGAGACCTGATCGGCAGGGGTAGCTATAGACATCACGGATTTCCTCACACGGGTAGCTGTTTACTTGTTGGCAGGCTAGGCCAAATCCAGGAATCTCACCACGACATAAACATAAAGGGCGGCCCCGTCACATTAACTGAACAGGTAATGTAACTGCTGGGGTGGCCCTCGGAAACCATTCGCAGAGCCTCGATTTTAAATTCCTGATCGAATTTTCCCCTCGTCTTGACAGGCTTATCTGGCGTTTGCATAGCAATGTAATGTTAAGTACATACACTGTCCGTACCTTCAAGACCATCTCAAGATTATTTCTGGCTACAGTTGCCTACGGTAAGGGCAAAATAAATAGATGTATCAAAATACCTTTTTTGGCAGTGAACACATTTTTTCAACTATTTTTATAAAAAATAGGACTAAAATTAACCAGTTCAGGCATTAGTAGATAAGCACCTTTTATTTCAGTCAACAAATTCCTGTCATTAGTCAATTCGCATCCATCTAAATAGTGAAGTGCTGTGCCCTCAACCCACTCTGATGTCGACCTTTGGTATGCTTTTCGTCAGGGAGATAAAGCGGCCTTTCAGCAAATTTATCGGGAGTATGCCCACAACCTGCTGAATTATGGGCATAAAGTAACGAACGATGTGCCACTCATCGAGGACAGCATCCATGACTTATTTATTGAATTATGGCAAAGTCGAACGAACCTGAGCGATACGGATTCGATCCGGTTTTACCTGTTTCGGTCGCTGCGCAACAAGATCACGAAAACACGTCACCGGGATCCGTTTTTTCAGGCCTGCGACATCGACTCCATACCCATGCAAATGTCGACGGACGAGTTCAGCATCGAATGCAAACTTATCGAGGACGAGCAGCAGCAGCAGTTGCATCATCAACTCCAAAAAAGTTTTGCCTGTCTGACTCCCCGCCAGCAAGAAGCGCTCAATTTGCGATTCTATCAACACTTCAGCAACGAAGAAATCGCCCGGATCATGGACATCAATTATCAGTCGGCTTGCCGGTTTATTTACTCGGCACTTAAAGCACTCCGCGAAGTTGTCCGTGTTGGCTCTGTGTGTCTGATTTGCGCCGATTTTAGCGATATGCTTAAGGTTCTATTATCATGAACTACCACCAATTCGATGCTGCGGACTTAGCCGCCGACGACTACTTTACGGAGTGGATCTGCGCGCCCAATGCTGGGACGGACGCCTTCTGGAAGCAATTTCTGAAGGATTACCCCGAACGGTATTACGAGGTAGAAGAGGCCCGTCAATTAGTGACGGGCCTATGGACCATTCAACGGCAGTCAGTACCGGTGAGTCGAATAGACGCTCTCTGGCACCGGATTGAGACTACACTGAAGCCGTCGCGCCCCGCAGCGGTGGGGCGCTGGCTGAACTGGCAGCGGGGCTGGCAGGCAGCCGCATTGTTCCTGCTGATCCTGGGAGCTGGCTGGATGGGCCGCGCGCACCGCTGCCCGACAAGGTCGCAGGTGGAGACTGAGTGGGTTGAGACACGAAACGAAGCCAGTCAGGTAATGCATATTCAATTAGCCGATGGCAGCCGGGTCGATCTAAAAAAAGGGGGGACCCTTCGCTACCGGAACGAGTTGGCCGGTGCGCTCCGGGAAGTTTACCTAACGGGTGAGGCTTTCTTTACGGTCAGAAAAAACCCGGCAAAGCCCTTCGTTGTGTATGCCAACGGGCTGGTAACCAAAGTGCTCGGCACAAGCTTTCGCATCAATGCCCCCGCTCAGGCTTCGACCGTAACAGTGGATGTGAAAGCCGGACGCGTATCCGTTTACCCGGACCACCCGGGCCGGGGACAAGATCCCGAATCGACGGGTATGGTGCTGACACCCAACCAGAAAGCGGTTTTTCACCGCGATGCGGCCACGCTCGATAAACTATTGGTTGAACGGCCCGCCGTACTCGTTTCCAAAAAAGAATTGCAACAGTTTGTGTTTGACGACGCTTCGGTGGCCCGTGTATTCGGTGCCATTGAGCGAACCTACGGCGTG
>JANXVQ010000064.1 GCA_025351545.1 Spirosoma sp. | reverse complement strand
GGATTTAGAAGAGGGTTTCTACTACACGGGCGGCCCGGCCGCATTACTTATGAACAAACTCCTTAAAGAACTTCAGCAAGCAGCAGCCGAACGCGAAACCCGGCGCCATTTTTTACATACCTGTTCAACGGGTTTGGGTGCAATGGCGCTTGGCTCTGTGTTAGGCAGTTGTGGGTTTTTGGGGAAAGGTGACTCGCAGACTAAGGCTGTTGCCGGGGCGATGCAAGCTGGCGGACCGGCAACGGCTCCGCATCCGTCGCAGTTTCTGCCAAAAGCTAAACAAATCATTTATATCCACATGGCTGGCTCGCCGAGCCAGTTGGAATTGTTCGATTATAAACCCGAGCTGGCGAAGTATAACGGAAAAGACTGTCCGCAGGAATTACTTACGGGTAAGAAATTCGCCTTCATCCGGGGTGTTCCGAAAATGTTGGGACCGCAGGGGAAATTCGCGCAGCATGGTCAATCAGGGGCTTGGGTGTCAGACTATTTGCCCCATTTGCAGGGTGTAGTAGATGATATTACGTTCCTGAAAGCGATGCATACCGACCAATTTAACCATGCCCCCGCTCAGTTGCTCATGCACACGGGTAGCGCCCGGCTGGGGCGGCCCAGTATGGGCTCGTGGGTGACATACGGATTAGGCACCGAAAATGACAATCTTCCGGGTTATATCGTACTGGCATCGGGCGGGAAACAACCCGACGCAGGCAAATCTATTTGGGGAAGTGGTTTTCTGCCAACTGTCTATCAGGGCGTTCAATGCCGCACAGAGGGCGACCCGGTGTTGTATGCATCAGACCCGGCTGGTATGAACCGCGACATTCGTAAGCAAACCATTGATGCTATCAGTCAAATTAACCAGCAGCAGTACGATGAAGTCAACGATCCGGAAATCCTGACCCGCATTTCACAGTATGAACTGGCGTTTCGGATGCAAATGTCCGTGCCCGATGCTATGGCTATCAAGAACGAGCCGCAGTATATTTTAGACAGCTACGGTGTTGACCCAAATAAAGGCTCATTTGCCCGAAACTGTTTGCTGGCCCGGCGATTAGTGGAACGGGGAGTGCGGTTTGTACAACTGTTCGATTGGGGGTGGGATTCACACGGAACAGGAGCTGATACGGCCATTGATATTGGCCTGAAAACCAAATGTAAAGAGTCTGATCAGGCTGTTGCGGCTTTGCTTAACGATTTGAAACAGCGTGGTTTGTTAGACGATACGCTGGTTGTTTGGGGCGGTGAGTTTGGCCGGACGCCCATGCAGGAAAATCGCGATGGACAAGTGCTGCCGTTCATGGGGCGCGACCATCACCTCGAAGCATTTACTGTGTGGATGGCGGGCGGTGGTGTCAAAAAAGGGTTTTCCTATGGCGAAACCGACGACATTGGCTATTACGGCGTGAAAGATAAAGTGCATATCCACGACCTACAGGCCACAATTCTTCATCTGCTCGGCTTCGACCACACTAAATTGACCTATCAATTTCAGGGCCGCCCATTTCGCTTGACGGATGTTGCCGGAAAGATCATAAGGCCGGTGCTGGCATGAGGTATAAAGACTGGACCGGGTGGCGGGAGCTATGATAAAAAAGAAAGTTTATGTCAGTATCATTAACAAAACTTAATGATACTCAATGATTTCTTAACATTTGGCTAACAGTGAGCATCTGGTTTTCTGTGAATTTTGCACCGAAAACAACTCAGATGCGGCAAATGAAACTATCTGTCTCTATTTTATTATTTGTATTAGTCTTATTAAGTGTTCATTCAGTCTCCCGGGCACAGGTGACAACCAGCGGCCTGAGCGGCCGTATTATAGACGTAAAGAAAGAAAGCCTACCGGGTGCAACCGTTCAGGCTGTATATACGCCAACGGGTACAAAATATGCTAGTGTTACGGATGGCGAAGGTCGTTTCCGAATCAATAATATGAATGCTGGGGGTCCTTATCAGATTATAGTTACCTACGTGGGCTATAATACGGAAACCCAGACTGGCGTTTTTCTGCAGTTAGGTGAAACAACAAATCTGAATCTTACCCTTCGGGATGCCAGCGCGCAATTGACCGAGGTCGTGGTAAAGGGCAGTCGTGATGGCGAACGGCAGGGCGCAGGTATTAGCGTCAGTAGTGAGACTATTCGTCGGTTACCTACTATCTCACGGAGCTTGACCGACATGACCCGCCTATCGCCACAAGCCAATAATAACAATTCGTTTGCCGGTACGAACTTCCGGTATAATAACGTAACCATTGATGGGGCCATTAACAATGACGCCATTGGATTTAGTCCTTCGCTCGGCGGCTCAACTGGCTCAACGGGTCAGCCCGGTTCAAGTACACGTACGAACCCGGTCAGTCTGGATGCTATTCAGGACATTCAGGTAGCAGTTGCTCCTTTTGATGTGCGTCTGGGAAACTTCCTGGGCGGCTCGATCAACGCTGTAACGCGCAGTGGCACCAATGAGGTAACGGGTTCGGTGTATGGCTTTGGCCGGAACGCCACGCTAACCGGTTCATGGAACGGCGCATCGGACGCGAAAGAGAAATTGCCCAGCACGTTTTATGAGTATCAAACGGGTGTTCGGGTGGGGCTGCCCTTAATTAAAAACAAACTGTTTTTCTTTAGTAACGAGGAAATTACCCGTCGGCAGGATCCTGTTCAGTTTCAGGCAGGTACACCCAGTTCGCTCATTAAAGATGTGGCGCTTGCCCAACAGCTTACCGATTTTGTTAAAACCAACTACGGCCTTGATGCCGGATCGACTGGCGATTATTCGATCTACTCGAAGAGTACCAAATTCTTCAATCGGATCGACTGGAATATCAACGATAAAAACCAGTTGAGCATTCGTAACAACACGGTATTCTCAGA
>JANXVQ010000052.1 GCA_025351545.1 Spirosoma sp. | reverse complement strand
GCCCGCCGGCCCAAGTGAGGTCGCCATTTACGCCGACGATTCAGCTATCCCCGCCTTTGTCGCGGCTGATTTACTTTCACAAGCCGAACACGGAGCCGATAGCCAGGTATTGCTTGTTTCGACCAGTAAGAAACTTGTTACGATGGTTAATTTAGTCTTGCCAACGCAGCTAAGTAAACTGCCCCGCCGGGATTTGGCTGCAAAAGCCCTGTCGAATAGCAAGGCGATTCTGGTCGAAAACGAAACCGATGCAATTGATTTGCTGAATGCCTACGCAGCCGAACACTTGATTTTGAGCGTCGAAAATGCTGAAGTCGTAGCCGAGAGGATTGTTAATGCCGGGTCTATTTTTCTCGGTAACTACACACCCGAATCGGCAGGGGATTATGCATCGGGCACAAATCATACACTGCCGACGAATGGTTTTGCCAGAGCCTACAGCGGTGTTTCGTTGGATAGCTTCGTCAAAAAGATTACCATTCAGCACATCACGCCTGAAGGCTTGAAGGCACTTGGCCCCGTTGTGGAAGCAATGGCCGAAGCGGAATCGCTCGACGCCCACAAGCGGGCCATGAGTCTGCGACTGGCTAATTTGACGGAAGCAAATCCGGCTTGATTTTGTTATCTTGCTGAAAAACGGGAGAACTTATGAGTCAGTTAGTCATTGAAATTGATACACCCGAAGATGAAGCCTTGCTCATGCAATTGCTGCCTCGGTTGAACGGGCGATTAATTGAGAAAAGAAATACAACTCAAAGTCAGTCAAAAAGAGACTTACTGAAAGACGCTTTCGTGAAGTTGACGCAGAGCGGAGTAGCCCAAAAATATGGTGATCCTTCCGAGTGGCAGCGTGAAACTAGACAAGATAAACCTTTAGCAAGTCGAGACACATGATTGTTGATAGTAACGTTATTATTTACTCTATTCAAATAGGGTATGAATCACTACAAGATCATCTGTTGAGTCGCGTTGACAAGCTTTGTGCTTCGGCTATCACAAAGCTTGAAGTGATAGGGTTCCACAAACTAAATGAAGTTGAAAAACAGCAGTTTGACGTATTTTTCAGTAGTATTACAACGATACCAATCACCAACGAAATTATTACTGAAGCCATTCGCCTGCGTCAGCAGCGCAAACGTTCACTTGGTGATTCGATTATTGCGGCTACAGCCCTCCTGTATAGCCTGCCCATTCTGACCAACAATACGGCCGATTTTGAGGACATCACTGGTTTAGAAGTCATCTCACTGGCGTCAGTTTCATAAGTTTCGTATTACTCATCTATGCTTGATCTTACTACGCTCCGCGCCGATACTCCCGGCGTTCAGCACGTCGTTCATTTTAATAATGCCGGGGCTTCGCTGATGCCAAAACCGGTCGTTGACGCCATCACGAATCATATAGAGCTCGAAGCAAATATTGGGGGTTACGAAGCCGCCGATGCTCAAAAAAAGATCATAAGGAACTTCTACACGTCTACAGCCGAACTGCTCAATACAAATGCAGAAAACATTGCCGCAATGGCCAGTGCAACAGATGCTTACGCGCAGGCACTTTCGGCAATTCCCTTTGAGCGGGGCGATGTGATTCTGACCACGATCAACGACTACGTATCAAATCAGATCGCGTTCCTTTCCCTGCAAAAGCGTTTCGGCGTTGAAGTTGTTCGGGCAGCTGATGAACCAGGAAACGGAGTTTCGGTCGATGACATGGCGCAAAAGATCAAGTCGCTACGCCCGAAACTGGTTGCGGTGACGCATGTGCCGACTAATTCAGGTCTGGTGCAACCCGTTGAAGCGATTGGCCAGCTTTGCCGGGAAAATGATATCCTCTATCTGGTTGATGCCTGCCAGTCGGTAGGGCAATTGCCAGTAGATGTAACTCAGATCCAGTGTGATTTTCTGACGGCTACCTGCCGAAAATTTCTGCGCGGTCCGCGTGGAATGGGCTTCCTTTACGTTTCAGATAAGGTTTTATCCCGTGGTCTGGCTCCGTTGTTTGTTGATTTGCATGGCGCTTCGTGGGAATCGGCTGACACCTTTCGTCTTGAACCAACAGCAAAGCGTTTTGAGAATTGGGAGTTTCCCTACGCCCTTGTTCTGGGAGCCGCTGAAGCCAATCGGTACGCGCTGAACGTAGGTATCGAAGCCATTGCCAAACGTAATGCCGAACTATGCGCTACGTTGCGAAGCCAACTGTCTCAGTTGCCGGGTGTCCGTTTATTGGATGAAGGCAACCGTTTGTCCAGTATTATTACGTTGTTCAGTGACCGCAAATCAGCCGACGAGTTGAAAGCTGATTTGACGACTGAATACATTAATACATCGATCAGCCCGCACGGAGCTGCCATTCTTGACTTTGACCAAAAAGGTATGAAAACGTCTGCCTTGCGCATTTCGCCCCATTATTTCAATACGGAGGATGAAATCAGTGTATTGGTTGACAGTCTGAAAAATAACCTAAACGCCTGAAAATAAGCTTATAAGCCGGGTCGCCGAAGCGGTGCGGTTTCGAAAAACCTTACATTTTTGATACCATGAAACACCTCGCCGATCTCCTGCTTCTTGGCGACCCACGCCTGTACGAAACCTGTGAACCCGTTCTGGAGTCTGAGTTGCCGCTCGTAGCCGACTGGGTGGCTGACCTGCATAACGTTATGGAGGAAATTCGGGCGACGTACCAATTTGGCCGGGGCATTGCGGCACCGCAACTCGGCATCATGAAACGGTTGATCTACCTCAACGTCGAGCGTGAGGGCCGCGCTTATCCACAGGTAATTATTAACCCGGAACTGGTATCCGTCAGCAACGAAACCGACGAACTTTGGGATGACTGTATGAGTTTCCCGAATCTGCTGGTACGCGTCCGGCGGCATCAACGGTTGATACTTACTTACCGTGATGAACAGTGGCAATCCCATACGTGGGAAGTCACGGATTGGTCCTTGTCTGAGTTAATTCAGCATGAATATGATCACCTGAATGGTGTGCTTTGCACCATGCGAGCCATTGATGAGCGAGCGTTCCAGTGGCGGCCGACGCCCACTGGTTAATTTCTTTTATCTAGATTGGGTTGTTTGATTGCGAAACTGGTTAGGTCGGGTTGAACACGGTATATTTGCGTGGTTTTTACGTGAAATTGTGCCAAATGTTTAGTCTCAACAATCTCCTCCGTCCGCACATCCTGACTCTGATGCCCTATTCATCCGCTCGTGATGAATATACTGGTAAAGAGGGAACATTCTTGGATGCAAACGAAAATCCACTGGGTTCGACAACGGATACCGGTAATTATAATCGGTATCCCGACCCGCACCAGTGGGCTATAAAGCAACATCTGGCACCCATTAAAGGCGTTCGTCCAGAGCAGATTTTTCTGGGAAACGGCTCCGACGAACCCATTGATTTGCTGGTGCGGGCTACCTGTGTGCCGGGTAAAGATGCAATACTACTAATGCCACCAACCTACGGCATGTATGAAGTTTCGGCGGCAGTGAACGATGTTCACATCACTAAAGTCCCGCTAACGGCTGATTTTCAGGTGGATACTAATGCTGTGTTAGCGGCCATAACCGCTACTACGAAACTTATCTGGTTGTGTTCGCCCAATAATCCATCGGGTAATTTGCTTCAGCCCGATGCCATTCGTACTATTCTCGACGCTGCCCATCAGTCGTTAGTCATTGTTGATGAGGCTTATATCGACTTTGCTGATACGCCTTCCTGGACGAGCGAACTGGACAAATACCCGAACTTAGTCGTTCTGCAAACCTTCTCGAAAGCCTGGGGATTAGCGGCTCTGCGGCTCGGCATGTGCTTCGCGTCGGAGGAGTTGATTCGGGTGCTGAATAAAATTAAGCCGCCCTACAACATCTCCGCACCCACGCAGACACTCGCACTCGGAGCCCTGAATAATGAAGCTGAAAAAAATAAAATGGTAACGGAAATCCTGCAGGAACGGCAGGTTTTAGCCGAAAACCTGCGTTCTTTGCCTTCTGTGCAGGTTGTACATCCATCCGATGCCAATTTTCTGCTCGTGCAATTTGCCGACGCTAAGGCCACGTTCGAGTATCTTATTGAGCAGCAAGTGATTGTTCGTGATCGGTCGAACGTGAAACTGTGCGATGGCTGTCTGCGAATTTCAGTTGGAACGTCGGACGAAAACGAACGACTTTTAAACGTGCTTGGGCAGATGCACGAGGTAACTTCGCCCGCAAATTTGCCGCTCGGAACAGGTGACGAAGCCACAAAACCAGAACTTGTTTCAACAACCTGACTCCCTGAAGAGGTCTGTTCAGCTTGTTCTGTTACGTCTACAGGAACGGGTAGTCTAAAAAAGACTAATTCTTTTTTTGCTTTATGAGAAAATTATTTTTGATTACGTCACTGGCTCTTTTGGGCTGGTTATTAATATCGAATGCTGCCCAGGCGCAGTACAACAACTGGTCGGTAGGATTCCGCATTGGCGAGCCATCGGGTATAAATGTTCGAAAATATTTTGGCGGTAACCACGCGTTCGATCTCAACATTGGCACTTATGGCGGGCTATATGGCACCAAACGCAGCTATCGCTCTGGCGACTATAAAAATGTCGGACTAACCATACAGGGGCACTTCCTCTGGCACACCGCCCTCTCGAAAAGCGAAAGCGTACGGGCGTATTACGGCTTTGGAGGCCAGGTCAACAATCGCCGGTATTACCCGCCCCGCCTAAACGGCGAATACGAAAACGCGTTGTCGCTGGGTGGCTCGGGTGTTGGCGGGCTGGAGTTTTTTCCCGTCAGCAAACCGTACTCGTTTTTCCTGGAAACAGGCGCTTATGTCGAACTTCTTCAGGCTCCATTTTTCCTGAGTTTGAATACGGGTCTGGGGCTGCGGTATAATTTTTAAGCGTGATTAGTAAGAAAGGTGTCAGTGACGGCCATGAAATAGATTGTTTTCA
>JANXVQ010000646.1 GCA_025351545.1 Spirosoma sp. | reverse complement strand
TTTCTTCATCCAGTTTTTCGCTGGTTTGAGTAGCTTTTTGCCGGATATCCTGTTTCGTTTTATCATTAACAAGCGGTTTACTATTACCAGTTGAGTCTGACCTGTTCTGAGCCAGAGTGCTTGCCGTCAGGCCCATTAATTATGTTGCGGTTGTAAGTAATTTCTTCATTGTCGTTGAGTTAATGTCATGAAAAACCTGTCTTATTAACCACAAAGCCAACATAAGGTTTGTGCCGGGCTTACCGTTTGAACGGCATGAGATCAAAAAAATAACGTCTTTTCAATGGATGAAAAGACGTTACGCTGGAAACAGGCCTTAGTTATTGCCCCTATTTTTGCAACTGGTCAATCAAAGTCCCAACTTGTTCGACTGACACAGCCGGGAAATTGGCAATCCGAATTTGCGAATCTTTAAATTTTCCGTAGCCGCTGCCAACAATCATATTCGCTGTTTTCGCAGCGGCAATAACATCCGCCGATGATTTTGTTGCCGATGCTGATCCGGTTGTTGCAACAATAACGGTTTGCGAACGGTGGCGTTCCTGCTTCACGAAGGGGGCATAATCAGTCGAAGTCTCTAAGAACTTATACAGCATCCGCGCTTTTTCTTCGGTCTGCTTCCGAATGGTATCAATACCGATTCGATTGAAATCTTCCGCAATTTTACCCAGCAGATAGATGTACAGGACATTGGGAGTTGCGGGAGTTTCAAATGTCTTATAATGTTTCCAAAGCATCGGCAGCGTGTTATGCGCGCCAATGGTCAGTGAATCGTTTTGCTGCAACTGTTCCGCTTTTGCCAGACAGGCCGGGCTGGCAATCCAAACGCCGAGACCAGCAGGCATACCAAAGGCTTTCTGAACTGAAAAAAACGCGGAATCAATCAACGAAAAATCCAGGTCAGGATAGGGAGCTGACGAAACAATATCAACACAAAATAACTTTTTCGGGTATTTTCGTTTGAGCTTATGAATTTCGGAAGGCCGCATCTGCACCCCCGACGATGTTTCATTATGGGTCACACAAACCAGTTCGGCATAAGCCGGCACCTCAACATCGGCCGCGTCAAAACCTTCGCCAAACGGTTTTTCCAGAATATGAGCATGCTTGTTCAACGACAGGGCATAATCATAAAACTTTTGGGAGAACGAACCATTCACGAGGTGGAAACTCTCGTGCTCCACGCAGTTAAGAAGTACCCGTTCCCACACTTCCGAGGCCGATCCGGCAAAGAATATTCCGTGTGTTGCCGGAATATTGAGTAAGGTTCGGAGTTGCTCATCAGCAAACTTATAAATACCCTGAAACTGCTTGCTCCGGTGCGAAATTGAGCCAATCTGTTCATCCATTGCCTGTTGCAGATGCTGGTAGAACGTTGGATAGAGTTCGGCCGGACCGGGCGTGAAGTAGGTGTTTTTCATAAAGAGCGAAAGAGTGAAAGAGCGAAAAATGAAAAGCTTACGTAAGCAACAGTCAATCTCGCGCTCTTTTAGTATAAAAGCCTGAACTTAATTGTGTTGTCAATATCCTTTAGTTCTTCGACTACTTCTTCGGCATATTCTTTGGCAACGTCTGTAATCACATAACCGATTTTTTCGTTGGTTTTGAGATACTGGCCGTGAATATTGATATGATACTTGGCGAAAATAGTATTCATTTTAGCCAAAATGCCCGGTACATTTGTATGAATGTGCAGCAACCGGTGCGCCCCTTTCAGTAGCGGCAGTTGCAGTTCCGGGAAGTTGACGCTCCCATATGTGCTGCCATTGTTAATGTATTCCAGCAGTTTTCCCGGTACAAAACTACCAATGTTGGCCTGTGCTTCTTCGGTACTGCCGCCAATATGGGGCGTCAGAATTACGTTGGGTTGCCCACGTAAGGCATTTATAAACTCATCATTATTAGTTTTTGGCTCCTGTGGAAATACATCAACCCCGGCACCCGCAATCTTACCCCGCTCAATGGCATCGACCAGCGCCGGAATATCCACGATATGGCCGCGCGAGAGATTCAGGAAAATGACGCCATTCTTCATCATCCCAAATTCGCGGTAACTAATCAGGTTTTTGTTCTCTTTCCGGCCGTCGGTGTGCAGGCTGATGATATCGGATACTGCTAGCAGTTCATCCAGCGACTTACATTTTCGGGCGTTTCCGAGAGCCAGTTTATCCACGACATCATAGAAATAAACCTCCATACCCAGTGCTTCGGCCACTACCGACAGTTGCGTGCCAATGTTGCCATAGCCCACCAGTCCGAGTTTTTTACCACGTACTTCGAAGCTATTTTTTGCCGATTTATCCCACTCGCCTTTGTGCATCAAATTGCTCTTCGGTACAATACCCCGAATGAGCATAATAATTTCGCCAATGGCCAGCTCAACCACCGAACGCGTGTTGCTGTAAGGTGCATTGAAAACCGCAATCCCTTTTTCGGTACAAGCGTCAAGGTCAATCTGGTTGGTGCCTATGCAGAACGCCCCAACGGTCATCAGTTTATTGGCGTGTTCTAAAACGCGCGCCGTAACCATCGTTTTGGACCGGATACCCAGAATAGATACATCACGGATGGCTTCGATAAGTTCGTCCTCATCGAGCGCTCCCTTCCGAATTTCAACGTTAAATCCTTCCTGTTCAAATAGTTGAATTGCGTTTGGATGTACATTCTCAAGCAGTAAAACCTTGATCCGGCTTTTTGGGTAGGATTGACTGCGGCTCAGGTTATTATGATACAAAAACTCATCGAGCGAAGGAGCCACGTGGTCAGCTTTTTCCACAACGCGGGGCCGCATCACGTTCTCCGTGAAGGCATAAAAACGATTTGCCAGTCCCGACGCTTTTATCTCATAGTCGGTATAGCCATCGCCAATAACGTAGACTTCGCCATCGAGTTTCAGATTTCGAATTACCTGTGATTTGCCGCCGTTTGCCGATAGCGGATTTTGTTTGTCGAAACCAACAATGGCGCCGGTTTCGTTGTATTCGAACGTGTTGGCGAAGACGTTTTCTGCCCGAATACCCAACGATGTTACAATGGGTATAATAAACTCTTTGAATCCATTGGAAACGATGTAAATCGTCTCTGCATTTTCGGACAGAAACTGCTTATTGCGTTGAAAGGAATCGGAGATTTTACCCATCAATATTTCGATGAGGGCGGGTAACTGACTTTTATGGGCTTTTAAAAGATCAAGTCGCAGGTTGAGGGAATCGGTAAACGAAATTTCGCCCGACATACCCCGGTCGGTAATCGTCTTGATTTGATTCAGGGCATCATCGCGGTCGGGGCGGCCCGCAAGCGAAATCTCGCCCAGCACGTCGAGCGCTTCTACTTTCGTGAACGTGCTGTCGAAATCAATGATGTAATAAGTTTGTTCGAGTGGTTTGGTAAGCATGATTCAGATGGGTTCAATATCCGCATCTTCCAGCGGATCAATGTCTAAAATTTGTTTGCAAACCTATAAGCCGGGCCGCCGGAGCGGTTTCAAAAACCTCATAGGTTTAAAGTGGTAGAGCACTAGCCTTCATTCGTTTGTAAAAATTCTAACGCCCGTTCTTCCGACCAGTACGTTCCCTGAATGCCTCCGGCCCGCGAAGGGAAACCACAATGGCCACCTTGTTCAGGAAACTCCATCCAGACGTTGGGGAGTTCCCGTCCTAACTCACCCGGAAAACATTCGGGCGAAAGAAACGGGTCATTTTTTGCACTCACAAGTAACGTTGGAATGGAAATGTTTGGTAAGAACTGTAATGAACTACTGCGGGTATAGTAGTCTGTAACATCGCGAAAGCCATTCATTGGAGCCGTAAATAAATTGTCGAACTCACGAATGTTACGGGCTTTCATCATGACTTCGGTGGGGAACACACCCGGCATCAATGCCGCTTTCTGTAATACTTTTCGTTTGAGCGTCCGGTTGAAGCGGTAGTTATAGACGAGGCTATCCCATTGTTCGAGCCGTCGGGCTGATCCCATTAAATCGACCGGAACCGAAAAAACAACGGCTTTTTTGATGACCGGATTCAATGTTTTGCCCTGTTCGCCCAGGTATTTTAGCGTAACGTTGCCGCCCGCGCTGAAGCCCATTAAGTTGATTGTCGAATACCCTTTTGCGAGGGCGTATTGAACAATAAAATGGAGATCGCCCGTCTCGCCAATGTGATAAAACCGTTGCTGGCGGTTCAATTCACCACTGCACGAGCGGAAATGCCAGGCCAGACAATCAAAACCGTGTTGCGTCAGATGGTGAACCATCCCGGCTAGATATGGACTGGTTGAACTGCCTTCGAGACCGTGAGAGAGAATGACGAGCGGCTTATTAATCGCGTCTTCTTTTTTTAATTCCACTTTGGCTAGAATATCGTTGCTGTAACTCCAGTCCAGATCGAGAAAATCATTATCGGGCGTATCAATTCGGTCCCGAACGTAGTTCGAGGCAACCCGTCGAAATAGCGAGGGGATAATGGTTTGCAGGTGACCGTTCCACAACTGGGGGGGCGGCTCATAACTTGATTGGGCAATCAGCGGCATTACCGAACGCGGGCGATTGAAGCCGCAAAGGTAGAGTTTCTCAGACTTAGAAGCTTGTTAAAACGTAAAAAACGTAACCGGGCCTTGTACAGTCATCACCGATCTACAGAAAGAGTATAAAAAAAGCCGTTCTTCACAAAGCGGCTTTTTTATGTAGTTGGCAGATATGTTTTTACAAAGCCAGTTCCTTTTCTGATACAATCGTTAGAACCTCGGTATCCTTGAGTCGTTGTGCTAAGCCCAGCGTTTTAGGGACCTCGTAGTGGAAGAAGAATTTCATAGTGTGAATTTTGCCTTCGTAAAAGATCAAGTCATTGCCTTGTGGGTTTTGAGTCAAGAGTGTCTGTTTGGCAACAACTGCCTGCTTCAGCCATTGCCAGGCTACGACCATAATCCCGAACATTTCCAGAAACAGGGTTGCGTCGGATAAGTAGCGTTCAATATCACCTTTTTGGGCGTGCGGCAGCAAACTCGCCATGACCTCCTGAGTTCGTCGGAGCTCCGCAGTCAGTTGGTCTGCATAGGGTTTCAGGTCATCGAATGTGCTGGCTTCGGCAATTACCTTACTCATTTCGGCAAAAAGCAGTTGGGGCGCTTTGCCACCTTTCATGGTCATTTTGCGTCCCAATAGATCCTGTGCCTGTATGCCCGTGGTGCCTTCGTAAATTGGCGTGATGCGAATGTCCCGGTATAACTGTTCGACCGGAAAATCCTCCGTAAAGCCGTATCCACCAAAGGTTTGTACGCTCTGACTCACCGATTGAACACCCATCTCGGAAGGGTAGGATTTAGCTACCGGCATCAGTAAATCGAGCAGCAAAAAGGCGTTTTCTTTTTCGTCGCCTTCGGCCACCTGGCTAATGTCGAAAAGCCGGGCTGCTTCAATGAGTAACGATAGCGATCCTTCGGTTACGGATTTCTGAAATAACAACATCCGTCGTACATCAGGATGATTGATAATGGCCGTTTGTGGGGCATCGAGACGATTTTTCTCATTCAATCGCCGACTTTGCGGACGCTCTTTGGCGTATTGCAGAGCCGCGTAAAAAGCTGCCGTAGCAATACCCGCTGCCGTCATACCAACACCAATGCGAGCCTCGTTCATCATCTGAAACATATAGGGCAACCCTTGATGCGGTTCACCAACGAGGTAGCCAATCGTGTTATCATTAGACCCCATTGTTAGGTGCATGGCGGGCACGCCTTTCTGACCCATCTTGTGATAAACGCCCGTTGAGATAACGTCGTTATCGACAAAATTTCCGTCTTCGGCTTTCCGATATTTGGGCACAACAAACAGCGAAATGCCCTTTGTACCTTTGGGTGCCCCATCAATGCGGGCCAGCATCAAGTGAATAATATTGTCGACAGCATCGTGGTCGCCTGCCGAAATAAACACTTTCTGCCCTTTAATCTTGTAGGTATTGTCAGGTTGCGGAGTCGCCGACGTCGTTACATCGGAAAGTGACGAGCCTGCCTGCGGTTCGGTCAGGGCCATAGTTCCCTGCCAGGTTCCGGCTAACATGTTCGGTACGTAAAATTCACTTAATTCGGATGATGCGAACGACGTGATCAGGTGGGCCGCCCCAGAGGTCAGGCCGGTGTACATCATGCCATTGTTGGCGGCCATCAGAATAAAACCAACACAGGCACTAATCATTTCAGGGAGTTGCTGACCGCCGTGTTCAAATGAAAAACCCGCGCCAATCAGGCCCGCGTCGCCCATTGCTTTCAAGTATTCCTTTATCTTAGGGTGGACTGTAATCTGTCCATTTTTGAGTTCAGGCTGGTTTCTATCGACATCCTTCAGGTATGGCTGCATAAGCGTGTCGGCAATATAGGTGGCCGAATCGAGCACAAGATTGAAGGTTTCGCGGTCATGGGCACTAAAATACTCGTATTTAGTCAGCTCGTCAGCTTTAAAGACTTCGTGCAACAAAAACTGAAGGTTGCGTTTACTGAAATAAGTTGCGGCCATGAGGGGCTATTCGGTTTGAAAAGAGTATACTTGTACACAGTTATAAAGCTAAAAATACCGGATTTTGCGTTTAGTCTATATGCTAATCTTAAAAAACTATCCTTTACTTTGTGACGTTTAGATAGTGATAAACTTAAAATCAATCCAATCATTAACACATGAAAAACGTACTTGCAGTTTTTGCTTTCCTTTTTGCAACGGTATCGTTGGTACAGGCGCAGGATAAAAAAGCACCCGTGAGCCCCAAAATGACGGCCGAAAGCCCGGACAAGAACATTAAAGTAGTTTATGGTCAACCGGCAAAAAAAGGTCGGGTTGTTTTTGGCGCTGACGGTTCGAGTAGCCTGGAAAAATACGGTAAAGTCTGGCGGACAGGTGCCAATGAAGCCACGGAAGTGACGTTCAAAAGCGACGTAATGTTTGGCGGCAAGATGGTAAAAGCGGGTACATACACCCTATTTACGATTCCCGGCGAAAAGGAGTGGAGTGTCATTCTGAATAGCACACTTGGCCTATGGGGTGCTTATGACTACGAAAAAATTAAAGGGACTGACGTTGCGACGATTAAAGTGCCGGTTTCGATGAATAAAACACCCATCGAAAAACTTACTATTACACCTGCCAACAGCAGCATTGCTATTGCGTGGGATAACATGACGATTTCGGTCCCTGTTATGAAACACGGCTGAGAAAAATGAGCCGGTTCCGGCACAGAATTTACAGTTGATTATGCAAAGAAACTCAGTCTCACAAGGCTGGGTTTTTTTGTTCCTGTGATGTTGGATTCTTAAATCTGACCTGTAAGGACAGCTTGCCGTTAGGCTTCTCAAAACCTATTGACACAAGGTTTGAAGAGACCTCAAATGTCGGTTATCCGTAACCGGCACTACAGCGCAATGCTACTTGTCAGATAAAAATACCCTATAAATTAATTTATCAATACTTGTTCCGGGATACGTTGAATCGAGAAAAAGTAAATTAATGTCCCATCAGACTTATGTAGTTGCCGCTTATGAATTAAATTGCTGTAAGTAGTTAACAAACAAAGCTTTATCGCGTTATTTGTAAAACACTTTAACCGGAACCCGATGATGAAACGCTACTTGCTGTATGTACTGCTGAATTTAGTTGTACTGCCCGCCTGTGGGCAAGGGGTTATGGACTATTACCAGGCTCCGGAAAAGAGTCAACAATATAAACGATTGCTAACTCGCTATGGCGGGCCTCAGGTTCGCGACCGATGGTATGTTGCTTTCGACAGTTTCGTTAAAACAGACCGCGCCCAACTCGATAACTCATTTAATGGTCTGTTTCAGAGTGACCTAGTCAGCAAAGTAGGCTGGGGTGTTATGCTCGGCTGGTCTTACCGGGAGCGCTGGATGGTTGAAGGGGGGTATGCCCGGATGCCTATTCATACCCAGATGTCAGTTAACAATACCAAACCGCCTTTATCTTTTCGCTCTACAGATAATCGAAGTGCGCTTGTGCTTCGTGGAAAACGACTCTTATTGTCAACCAGCAAACCCTGGCTTCGATCAGGTTTCTGGCTAAGTGGCGGTATGTGGGTTGTGCCGAATAGCCATGAGCAGACAAGTAATTTTTCGGTAACTGGCTACAAATACCAGGACCGATGGGAAGCTCCCGAGTCGTTTCAACTGAACAGTCAGACGTATACCAACCCCAAAATGACCACGTTAGCCGAACTGGGAGTCGAATATAACGTGCGGTTGAGTAATGCGTTTGATCTGGGTATTTCAGCCCGTAAACTTTGGGGGCTTACTAATGCAATAACGACCGATGTGACTTATATCGCAAAGCGCACATCGGAACAGCAGGCGCAATTGCAGGGGGCAGGTACGGGCATGAGCTTTGGCGCAACGTTGCGCTACACTTATGCTACCCGGCGCCATTTATCTAATGCCTTGAATGTACAGGGTAAAACCGGGCATATTCATTAACCTGCATAGCGTTCAAGCAGTGCTTCGACACGTTGAACCAGGCTATTAGTACCATCATCAACTTTTTTGGCTGTTATTTACTCTGCCGGATAAATCATCAATTTTCCTCGCTCGATTCACCCGAGTTCTGCCGTTTGGTAATTACCTCAAGCCGGCCTTGAGTAAACTATTCATAACCCCTTCTGGCATTTGCAGGCCGACCTTACGACTGATCTCGAGAATAAGTCTTCGGCTTCCCATCCTGTCTCAGATGAAGATTTGTTGATCAATAAGGATAAAAATAGAATTACGTCTTTTAAGGTAACGACCGTTCCGGTAATTCGAGTGGACACATACTTCTAATCCTGAATACGAATGAAACGATTAAAATGGTGCGCCTTCTTCCTATGTCTGCTGTCCGTTCAGACTTCATTTGCTGATGTGCGTTTGCCAAATGTTTTTGGCTCTCATATGGTATTGCAACGCCGGAAACCAGTGCCTGTATGGGGCTGGGCCGATGGTGGCGAGAAAGTAACGGTAACCCTAAATAATCAGATCAAGACCATCAAGGCGGGTAAAGATGGGAAGTGGCGCGTTACGCTTGATGCCATGGAAGCGGGCGGGCCTTACCAAATGCTGGTGAAAGGAAACAAGAACACGGTTACGTTCGACGATGTTCTGGCGGGCGAGGTGTGGATTTGTTCCGGACAATCGAATATGGAGTGGCCGCTGGGTGCGGCTGCCAATGCCAAGACCGAAATTCCGCTGGCTAATTACCCAAATATCCGGCAACTATTGGTCAAAAAAGAAGTAAGCCTGACCCTAAAAGATAATATTGAGGGAAGCTGGAGTATATGTACTCCCGAAACAGCTCCTCAATTCACGGCAGTAGGTTATTTTTTCGCCAAACAATTACAAAAAGAACTGAACGTACCCATTGGCTTGATTAATACATCCTGGGGCGGCACACATTCCGAAACCTGGACGAGTCGCGACGCCATGAATCAGAATGACGAGTTGCGACTGGTAGCCAATAAATTACCTGCCACCGACGAAGAGGTAATTAAGGGCGGCTCGGCTCGCATCCAAACGCTCTTGCAAGCGCAACAGGGCGGTTTGCCCACGGCTGCCGACGAGCAAACCTGGGCAAGTACTGCGTTGACCGATAGTGAGTGGAAAACCATGAACATGCCCGGCGATTGGGAATGGGGCGGTTTGCCAACCGTAGATGGTGTGGTCTGGTTTCGGCAGGAAGTCGTTGTGCCGGAAGGGAGTAAATTACAAAAAATGGTTCTCCATATTGGCTCCGTAGCCGATAGTGACTCAACGTTTGTGAATGGCCAGTTGGTGGGTAATACAAAAGGAAACAAAGCGCGTGACTATACATTGCCCGATGGATTACTGAAGCCGGGTCGTAATGTAGTTGCTGTACGAGTTACCGATACCGGTGGGAGCGGGGGACTCATGGGCCGAGCAGATCAACTCAACCTCTCCGGCGAAAGTCTGACTATTCCGCTGGCAGGTAAATGGAAATACCGGGTAGCCAGTGTTTCCCCGTCATCCTATAAACCGGGGCCGAATACCTATGCAACTCAGTTGTTCAATGCCATGATAAATCCACTGATACCATACGCCATCGAAGGCGCTATCTGGTATCAGGGTGAATCGAATGCGGGCCGGGCGTATCAATACCGGAAAACGTTTCCGCTCATGATTCAGGATTGGCGCCAACATTGGGGATACAATTTTCCTTTTTTGTTTGTTCAGTTGGCCAGTTATAATGCAGCTAACGGAGACAGTCGGCAGGGAAGTGCCTGGGCCGAACTGCGTGAAGCGCAGACGATGACGCTCCAGTTGCCCAATACGGGTATGGCTGTAACTTCCGACATTGGCGAGCGGACAGATATTCACCCGAAAAATAAACTGGACGTTGGCAATCGCTTAGCCGCCGAGGCCATGCGTGTTGCCTACCAGAAAAGTGAAGCGAGTAACGGCGAAGCATCGCGCGGTCCACAAGTCGATAAAATGACCGTTGATGGTAACCGGGCTATTTTAACATTTCGTAACGGAGGCAGTGGATTGATGGCGAAGGATAAGTATGGTTACCTGAAAGGCTTTGAAGTAGCGGGTGCCGATAAGAAATTTTATTATGCCAGGGCCGATATGCAGGGTAATTCTGTAGTGGTTCACGCCGATTCGGTGACGGTGCCAGTAGCCGTTCGATACAACTGGGCCGACGATAACAGCGATGGGAATTTGTATAATCAGGAAAACTTCCCGGCTGTGCCATTTCGTACTGATACATGGAAGGGGATTACAGAAGCGGCTAAATTTGGCGATCAATAGACCCTATTTTAGCATATAAAGCCCTATATCCTATGAGCAGACTCGTTCAGCTTCTCACTATTGTGATCGTGATAAGTATATCCGTTACTCAAGCTCAGACGGGAATTGAATATGCTACCGGCAACACTGTTCGCATTTATGCCCCCACATTTACGCCTTATAATACTGTTGACGGGTCGCCTTATATACCGGGCGATTCTGTGCAGAGTGGCTGGTTGCTGAATGGTGCAAAACGAATATCGACTAAATTACGCTATAACAGCTACATGGGCGCTGTGGAGTACATTCAGGGTAATAAACTGTTGACGCCCCCCAACACAGTCACCGAGTTTGCTATTCTGTCCGCCGACACAATGCATTTTCAAAAAGGCTTTCCACCTACGCCGACACGGTCTGCAGATGATTTTTATCAGATCCTTTTCGACGGGCGAAAAACTAAACTTGTCAAATACGTTTTTGCTACGATCAAAACTAATACCGACGCCATGCACAACGACTTTGGGAAGAAGAAATTTCAAGCCCATGAAGAATACTATGTTTGGGTCGCCAATGAAAATTCGCCATCCGAAAACTATTTCCTGAAACTGTCGGATGGGCAAATGAAATCGGTTGTGGCCAGTAAAAAATCGCTGGTGGCTGCGTGGCCGAAGAAGGCCGATAATATTGACCGGTACTCAGCCAACCAAAAAATAAAACTTAAATCGTGGCCGGAATTCATTGGGACACTGCGCTATCTGGATACACAATGAACGCATAAAAAAGCCGGATGATTACAGATCATCCGGCTTTTCATTTATTTAGCCTTGTTTACTTTCCTGCTTTCGCATCGGCATACTATCTATTGTCTTAAACAGTTCCTTTACGGCAACCGGCTTTTTATAATTCTGTTTAATCCCGCCGTCTTTCCCAATCAGCCATCCCACAAAATTGTCGGATGGATTGAGTTTATAATCGCGCATTAGAAATTGGCGATCCGGTTCCATCACTTCCGACGCTACCAGAACGATCACATCTAAATCGCGTTCGGTCAATCCTGCTTTTTCTTCATTCAGCGCTTCCTGTTGCTCAAGACTAAAATGTTGGGCATCATCACGCACATAAAGCAGCAAAACACGTCTATGGTTTTTCTTTTCGGTCAATATCGCTTTTAGCGACTTTTGCTGATTCGCTACACTCTCCATCGTAAGAATAAATCCCATTAGCAGGACTGTCAACGATATCAACCAATAGTTTCTCATAGTGTTTTAGTGGTCTTGTTAACCGACTATTTTACAGATAGATAAGTGGTTTTTCAGCCGCCGTCCTATAAATCTTCCAGCCGTTCCAGCATCAGAATTGACCCTTGTGGCACAATGACATAGGGCTCGCCTTCATATTGCAATTCGATGGCATTGCGTTGCAGGTATATCGCTATATCACCTTCCTGAGCCTGGAGAGGCATATATTTTACTTTTTCTTCAGATTCTTTCCACGGTTCATCTTCCGTTGGTGAGGGAATTGGGTAACCCGGTCCCACTTTAATAACATAACCTGACTGGACTTGTTCTTTTTCCTGCACAGTTGGTGGCAAATACAACCCGCTATTTGTACGGTCGGTCGGGTCTTTGGGTTTAATCAGTACCCGGTCGCCTACAACAATCAGGCGTTTCAGTTTATTATCGGCAGTAATTCCAATCATTTGGTATAGTGCCGCAGTACGTTGCAGCTTTTTAGTCAGTTGATGTTACCAGTCAAAAATCGGGCAAGTTTATCGGTTAGGTCAAAATGTCATAGACATGAACGACGACCAGTTATTGTTACGGAACCGGATCGTAGCCGTGACCTCCCCACGGATGGCATCGGCCAATGCGTTTAAGCCCCATCCATCCACCCCGAACGGCCCCATGTTTCCGGATAGCCTCAATTGTATATTGTGAACAGGTTGGCGTATACCGGCAGGCATTTGGCAAGTAGGGTGACACAATGGCCTGATATCCCTTAACGAGTCCGATCAGAATTGACTTCATCATAAACTCATAAACACTAAAACGGCCAAAAACTTTCCCGCAATCCGTATCTTTGCCCGCCGTCGTTCGTTACATAACCGACGTTGACTCTGATTCCTTATGCTGCAATACGTTATCTGGGAAGTTAATCCCGAAATTTTTCACATTGGCTCGTTCTCGGTGCGTTGGTATGGATTGCTGTTCGCACTCGGTTTCCTGATTGGCATGCAGATTATGAGTTACGTTTTCAAAAAAGAAAATAAACCCATTGCCGATACCGACAGCTTGCTGATTTACATGGTCGTATCTACAATTGTAGGTGCCCGTTTTGGCCATTTTTTGTTTTACGAACCAGATGTACTGTTTCATCACCCACTAACGGTTATTACACCACCATTTGCGGGTTTAGCCAGCCACGGTGCTATCATTGGCATCATGACAGGTCTATGGCTGTACTCGCGCCGAAAAGAAAGTATACTGACCAATCAGACATACTTATGGGTGTGTGACCGCATTGTTATTGTGGTAGCGTTTGCGGGGGCGTGTATTCGTTTCGGCAACCTGATGAACTCCGAAATTGTGGGTCGTCCCACAGATTTGCCCTGGGCATTTGTGTTCATGAATAATAGTGAATACGCCAAAATTCCCCGTCATCCGGCGCAATTGTACGAATCGCTCTCTTGTTTAGTCCTGTTTGTTATTCTGTTATGGTACTGGAATAGCCAAAAGGAACGGACGCCACGCGGCAGTATGCTGGGAATTTTTATGATCTGGATCTTTGGTCTACGATTCTTTTACGAATACCTGAAAGAAAATCAGGTGTCGTTTGAAGATAGCCTACCGCTCAATGTGGGCCAGCTCTTGAGTATTCCGGCCGTGCTGCTGGGTATCTATTTCCTCGTGCGCAGCTACCGAACGCCCGTTACTTTACCGATTTTAGAAGAATCAAAAACGATTGAGTCGTGAGGTAAGTAAGTGAGAAAATTTATTAACCACAGAGACGGGAACTATGTCAACAGTTGTACAATGGAGTGGTACTCCGTTGGGCCGATAGGCTAATTGGTGAGTTAGATTAGCCTTCGGCTCAACGGAGTACCACTCCGTTGTACAACCCATCAACACCTGTTGACATACTACCGGAAAATGCTGTATTTTTGAAGGTAGCTAACCTCAATTATACACTTCATTCTGTGATCTCGTCTTTTTTTATTGCACGTCAATTCCTGCCATCTTTACTGATCTGCTTAACTGTCTCAACAGTAGGGGCTCAGATACCCGGTCGGCAGATGCACTGGACTGCCGACGGCAATGCTTCGGTAGCCCTGGAACCGGGAGGGCTTGTTCAAACGGATATTCGTACCGGCCATAAAACGGTTTTAGTCGCCAAAGAGAAACTGCACCGGCCCGGTAGTGAACAGGTAATACCCGTTATCGACTTTGCGTTTACGCCCGATAGCGCTAACGTCCTGATTTTTACAAATGCTGCCCGCGTTTGGCGGTATAACACCAAAGGTGATTATTATCTGATCAAGCGGGCGAGCGGGCAAGCCCGACAGCTCGGACAATCGGCGGGTACTAAACGGCCATCGCAATCGCTGATGTATGCCAAACTGTCGCCGGATGGACGAAATGTAGGGTACGTGAGCGAACATAATCTGTTTGTGGAAAATGTGGCGACGGGGCAAACAACCCAACTCACAACCGATGGCACCCGCAAGCGCATCAACGGCACCTTCGATTGGGTGTATGAGGAGGAATTTGATTGCCGCGATGGATTTCGGTGGAGTCCCGACAGCAAACAAATTGCTTACTGGCAGGTAGATGCCACCCACATTCGGGATTATCTGATGCTCAATACGACCGATTCCATCTATTCGCATGTAGTGCCGGTGGAGTACCCTAAAGTAGGCGAAAGTCCATCGCCGACGCGTATTGGAGTCGTGGCCGCATCGGGTGGGCCAACGACCTGGTTGCCTATTCCCGGCGATCCACAGCAGCATTACCTGACGCGCATGGAGTGGTTACCTGGTGGTGGCAGCCTGATTGTGGAGCAATTAAATCGCAAACAGAACGAAAATAAGCTGCTTATCTGCAACCTGGCAGCTAAATCTGTCACGCCAATTTATACAGAGACGAATAAAGCCTGGGTCGATGCGAAAGAAGATCCAAACGGCTGGGATTGGCTGGAGGGTGGCAAAGCGTTCGTGTGGGTATCTGAAAAAGACGGATGGCGGCACCTATACCGGATTTCCATCGACGGTAAAAAAGAAGTGTTGTTAACGCCCGGCTCCTATGATATTGGGGTAATTAACGCCATCGACGAGACCACCAATCAGATTTATTTTACGGCCTCTCCCCAAAATACAAACCAACGGTATCTATACCGCACCCGCCTGAATGGCAGCGGGAAGGCCGAACGACTGACCCCCGCCGAACTGGCTGGCACACACGGTTATACCCTGTCGCCCAATGGCAAACTGGCCCAGCACACCTTCACGAATTACCAGACACCGCCCGTTCGCGAGTGGGTAAGTCTGCCCGATCATAGAGCCGTCAATCCAGCCGAGAGCATTGCGACCCGGATGAGAACCGTTGCCAAACAGACTGTTAGTTTTTTTAACCTGACGACCGATGATGGCGTTACCCTTGATGGCTGGATGGCAAAGCCCATCGATTTCGATAGCACCAAAAAATACCCGATTGTTTTTTACGTATATGGCGAACCGGCAAGCAGTACCGTCAATGATAATTTTGGGGTGGGACAGAATGCACTCTTTAACGGCGACATGGCCAGAGCAGGCTACATTTATGTGGCGCTCGACAACCGGGGAACGCCCAATTTGAAGGGCGCTGCCTGGCGCAAATCTATCTACCGAAATATTGGCCGCATCAATATTCGCGATCAGGCAATGGGTGCGCGGAAGTTATTTTCGCAACATGCCTATATTGATACCAGCCGTGTAGCCGTGTGGGGATGGAGTGGGGGAGGTTCCACAACCTTGCATCTGCTATTTCAATATCCCGACATTTACAAAACGGGTATTGCCATTGCCGCCGTTGGCAATCAACTGTTTTACGATAATATTTACCAGGAACGTTACATGGGGCTGCCGCAGGAAAACCGAGAGGATTTTGTGGCAGGATCAGCCATTACGTACGCTAAAAACCTGCGGGGGAACTTACTGTATATTCACGGCACCGGCGACGATAATGTGCATTACGACAATGCGGAGTTGCTGATTAATGAGCTGGTGAAATACAATAAACAGTTTCAGGTGATGCCTTATCCGAACCGCTCGCATGGGATTCGCGAAGGTGAAGGGACCACCTTGCACCTGCAAACACTGTACACGAATTACCTGCTTAAAAACTGCCCTCCCGGCCCACGCTAACCGTAAATTTACGCTATGATTCGGCACTTATCTCTGTATTTGCTACTGGTCTTGCCCGTTCTGTCTCTGGCTCAGAAGAATGAATTTACCCATGCTGATACCCTTCGCGGTTCCATAACACCCGAACGAGTCTGGTGGGATTTGACATTTTATCATCTCACCGTTCGTGTTCAACCCACAGACAGTACGTTGAGTGGTTCAACGGAAATTCGGTATCGGGTGCTGAAACCGGGTCAGACCATGCAGGTAGACCTTCAGCGTCCGCTGCGGGTGTTACGTATGGAGCAAGATGGTAAATCGCTAGATGTTCGGCGGGATGGCAACGCATACTTCGTTACTCTGACAAAGCTGCAAAAGGAAGGTCAGATGGAGGCCATAACGGTGCATTATGCCGGAAAGCCACGTGTCGCCAAACGTCCGCCCTGGGATGGTGGCCTAGTTTGGTCGCGTGATAAGGCAGGGAATTGGTTTATTGCAACGGCCTGTCAGGGGTTGGGGGCCAGCGCCTGGTGGCCCTGCAAAGACCATATGTACGACGAACCAGACTCGATGGCTATTAGTGTAACCGTTCCCGAAGATCTGACGGATGTCTCAAACGGACGACTTCGCCGGGTAACGAACAACCCCGATCACACCCGCACATTTGACTGGTACGTTGTCAATCCGATCAATAATTACGGTGTTAACCTCAACATTGGCCGATATGAACATTGGTCGGAAGTCTATGATGGCGAAAAAGGGCCGCTCGCGCTAAACTATTACGCCCTTCCCGAGCATCTTGATTCGGCTAAGGCGCAGTTTCGTCAGGTGCCCAAAATGTTAAAGGCGTTTGAGTACTGGTTTGGACCGTATCCATTTTATGAAGACGGCTATAAATTGGTGGAGACACCTTATTTAGGCATGGAACACCAGAGTTCAGTTACCTACGGAAACCGTTTTCGGAATGGCTATCTGGGCCGCGATTTGTCCCGAACAGGATGGGGGCTTCTCTGGGATTTTATTATCGTTCACGAGTCGGGCCATGAGTGGTTCGCCAACAACATCACCTATAAAGACGTAGCCGATATGTGGATTCACGAGAGCTTTACCAACTACTCTGAATGCCTGTTTACGGAGTTTTATTA
>JANXVQ010000042.1 GCA_025351545.1 Spirosoma sp. | reverse complement strand
GTTTGATCGGCACCCAGCTTCCATTGTACAATTTAAATAGAACGAAAATTATTTATAGTTAACAAATTATATCTATATTAGATTAAACGTTCACATAATGACGATATTAATTACCGGCGGGGCGGGTTTTATTGGCCATACGTTAACCAGACAATTGCTGATTCAGGGACATACATTGTTGCTGGTTGATAATTTTAACCACAGCTACGATCCAACCGTAAAATGGCAGCATATACAGGACCTCTGGCATTTACCAAACTGGTCTCTTTATCAGGGCGATATCCGTGATTCAGAATTTTTAAATCAAATTTTTCGGACTCATTCGGTCGATGGCGTTATCCATCTGGCGGGATTGGCCGGTGTTCGGCCCTCCCTGCAAGACCCGGCTGCTTACTTCGACCATAACGTAAATGGTACTGCCGTTTTATTAGATGCTATGCGTATAGCTGGTGTCAAGCGGCTGGTATTTGCCTCATCGTCATCTGTATACGGCATTCGGGCAGGGGGAACATTACGGGAAACGGATTCGGCTGAGGGTTCAGTTTCGCCTTACGCTTCATCCAAGCGGGCTGCGGAACAGTTGTGTCTGCACCACCACCACTTACATGGCCTGAACGTATTTTGTTTACGCTTATTTACTGTTTATGGTCCGCAGCAACGGCCCGATATGGCCATCGCCCGCTTTATCTATCAACTCTACAACAACCAGACGATTTCCCTTTTTGGTGACGGGCAAAGCCAGCGTGATTATACGTATGTAGATGATATTGTGGCTGGTATTAGTCGGGCTATTGAGCGGGTGAAGGGCTATGAGATTATCAATTTAGGGAGCGCGAATCCAGTTACACTGCTGGAACTGATTGCTTTACTCGAAAATCAGACTAAACGACGTGTCCCGATCGAATGGCTAACCGAGCAACCCGGCGACGTTCCGTACACCCACGCTGCTATTGAAAAGGCCAGTTGGTTATTAGGTTACCGACCAGCCACCGACCTTAAGGAGGGTCTGCGCAAAATGGTGAGCAGTTATCAGCAACACCCAGCCAATGGAATAACTACAAGTCTATGAAACGCCCGTATGTATCAGTCGTTGTTTGTGTTTATAACGAAGCGGGGAATATCAAGCCCTTACTTTTGCAGATTGAATCTGCGCTGGAAACGCTCGATTATGAAATTATTTACGTGAACGATGGCTCAACCGACCAGACACTGAAAGAATTACTATCGGTTCGCCATGAACGACTGACAATAATCGACTTACAGAAAAATTACGGTCAAAGTGCAGCCCTGGCTGCCGGGATCGACGCGGCCAGAGGGACATTTATAGTCACGATGGATGGTGACCAGCAAAACGATCCGCTCGACATCATCCCTATGATTCGGGTAGCCGAAGAACAAGATGTTGATCTGGTTGTTGGTTATCGGGAATGCCGTCAGGATAACGCCTGGCTACGCCGGTGGCCTAGTCAACTAGCCAATAGTCTTATCCGGCAAACGGTTGGCCTGCGCATCGACGATAATGGCTGTGCCCTTAAAGTTTTCAGGGCAGACGTTGCTAAACGAATTGGCTTGTATGGTGAACGACACCGTTTCATAACTATACTGGCTCACTTCGACGGCGCTCGAATTGTCCAGCTGCCCGTTCGTCACCATCCGCGCCTGATTGGTCAGTCAAAATACGGTTTGGGACGTATAGGACGGGTTTTGAGCGATCTGTTTTTGCTATTATTTTTAAAACGATACCTGCACAAGCCTATGCACCTGTTCGGTGGCCTGGGACTTTTAATGCTGTTGAGCGGCCCTTTTTTAACGATGCGTTTTTTGTGGGTTACCGATCCGAACATCAACGGAATCGACCGTTTCGCTATAGGGATTGTCTGGTTGTTGGCTGGGATGCAGTTCCTGGCGTTCGGGCTTATTCTTGACCTTCAAATGCGAACCTACTACGAATCGCAGGGTAAAAAAAACTACATTATTCGTCGTACATACCGCACAGTTGTCCATACCGCCAACTTGTTACAGGCACACTAGTTGTCTAAACCTATAATGTTTCGAAAAACCTTGTAGGTTTGCAGTCAAATACTTGCGTACTGATTCTGCATCTTTTTGATGAACGTAAACCCGTTTTCAGCTACATCCCAAGGATCATTGTATTCCCGCCAGACGTTGATAGAGTTGGCAAAATCAATGTCATTTCGGGTAAACGCTTCTATCGTCATCCAGCCGGTATAGTTCAATTCTGCCAGTGTCCGGAATGTATCATCCCAGGGAATATGTCCATCGCCGGGTGTGCCCCGGTCGTTTTCACTGATGTGGACGTGGGCCAGAACGGGCGCAATCGTGCGGATAGCCTCCGGGAAGCGCTTTTCTTCCATATTGGCATGATGCGTATCGAACATGGCCCGAACGTTTGGATGATCAGCCAGATGCACTAAATCC
>JANXVQ010000040.1 GCA_025351545.1 Spirosoma sp. | reverse complement strand
CCACAACTTAGCAGAGAGGAAAGTAGCCGTTAGCAAATTCATGTTATTACTACCGTCCTTCCATAAAATCAGTCGCCAAAATATGTGCTTCAGCATCGTTTATAATGCCATTAAGTTTAAGTCCAATGAGTAAACGCTCGTGAGACATTTCTTGAAATTTATTCTTTTTGTGTCGGGAAGCAGGATGAGGCAAACAGATCAGATTTCTACTTGGATCATACTCTTTGAAGTTTCTCCTAACTCCATCATACGCGTTAGTGCCAAATGTGAATATTGCTTCAGGTTGAAAAATTTTGATTTCACGACTTAGGTACTGATCTATGCAGTTATCTCGAACACACTTATACTGGCCACTATCAAATATTGGTTTTCCAAGTGTACTTATCCCACACTTCATCATGTTTGTTACGTATGCATTTCTTAAACCAAATCGATAGATAATGCTGGCGAAATATTCACCGTATTTGCCCTGAGTAGAGTTCTTTGCGTAATTCAAGGGATCATAGTTCTCTAATTTGCTTTCATCGGGAAGCCAATACCAGCTTCTGGCTGGTTTTTTCCATATCTCTCTCGTATCCTCTTCATGGTATTGACCTGAATCTGTGCTCGGGCTTTCCAAAACAAACAAAACGGGGTTGTCACGCCAGTCAATGCTACTTTTTGGGCTCTTGCCTTTTAGTAAACTTAAATAATCCTGTGAATGCGCACCATGCGAAATCAAAGAAAGTTTTGGTTTTGAGTCCATTTCTGTTTGGGAAGCTAAACCACTAGTTTCACAACGCACACAGCCACCTGCTCCACCAGCCTTTATTTTATGCCCTCCATTAGCTGTATAAGTTTCAAACGAATAATCAGCTGCATCATCCGTATCAATGTGAATTAACTCTTCGAAATTGAGCTTGCGTAGTCCGCTCAGAATGTCATTTTTCATAAACAAATAATATTTTATGTGGATGGTCGATATGCCCGTTGAATAGGTTGTAACAACAAGTCGCACAGGCAGTTTAACTACTTTACCGGCTCAGGAAGTACGCTCTGAACCCGGCCATTTCCCGCTCCTCTATTTCTATATATTTTCCGAATAACTTATCGCCTACCTGCGTCCGAAGTGCCGAGATGCCCGCGTCAATCAATCGCAAACCCCGATCGGTCATAAACACATTATCGTATCGCTCGCCGGATTGATTTGAAGGGCGTTCGGTCCGCCGTTGCGGGATGTCGCGGTGGACAAAACCTGCCTTATGTAATTGCCGAAGTTCATCCTCAAATACGTCCAATAGCAACTCACGTTTGCCAATTTCGAGACTTCGGAAATCAAGCGGATATAGTCGTTCCATAATCAGCATATCCCAGTCGTGCTCATCGTCGTAGTCGAGTCGGAGGAAGCGTACCAGCGGATTGTTAATGGCGTTGGCTACTTTAAGTTTCTCAGCCTCAGAACCGATGTCTGAGCGCGTATCACCCCGAAAAACCTTGGCCACTTCTGTATCGGATAAAGCAACGACCAAGTTGTTGGCACCATAAGAGAGTTGATTGCTGTGTCGTTCTGCCATAGTGTAAACCTACGTAAATTCGCGCTTTTTGAGTAAGTTTATACCTGACATACCCGGCACGGCGTTTGATAGACAACTTGCGAACACAACCCATACATAAACAGAATTCATGGTTACTCATTGCACCAATCGATCCTTATATTATACATTACTTGCTTTATTCGCCATCGGTTCGCTTACCACGGCTTGTAAAAAATCGGGCGGTGCCGACGCCGTTGATCCTCGTGATCAGTATGTCGGGACGTATGCTGGTACAGCCCGACGTACGTATTATGTGAGTGCCGATATTTTTCAGGGGCCTATACCCGGAGCTGCAACGACGACCATCACTAAAGCATCGAATGCGAAGGAAATTTATATCGAAAATACCGTTGTGTTCAATGCGGGTTTTACGGGTGGATATAGCGTGAAAGTAACCGCTACAGTAGACGGGTCAACGTTTACGGTCATTGATAAAAGTAGTGATCAAATTGAGTTGCCCAGCGGCAAGGTTGATTCAGATTACACAGCTACTGGCGTGTTTGATGTCAATACAAAACAAATGGTTTATTCGTCTATTGGGCGGGCCCTGCGGAATGGTGCTCAGTATAGTCGGACGGATGAGATAACCGGTACGAAGAAATAACTATCTTAGCACCGGTTCCTGATAACTTCCGGTTTTTATGAAAATATTCGTTCTAACCGGCCTTCTGGCCGGTTTTTTTGTTTCTGTTACGGTCCAGATGTCCGTTGCTCAAACGGGTTTGTCGAGCCCCGTTTTGAAAGAGGCCAATGCCGAAACGGTCGGTATGAGCACGACCCGGCTTCAGCGGATGGATGCTGTCATTAACGACTACATTGCTAAAGGTCGCCAGGCGGGTGTTAGTGTGCTGGTTGCCCGTAATGGTCGGATTGTATATCACAAAGCGTATGGGCAGGACGATATTCAAGCCAAAACACCGCTCAGGCGCGACGCTATTTTTCGGATTGCCTCACAAACGAAAGCGCTCACCAGTATTGGGTTGATGATGCTTTTTGAAGAAGGAAAATTCCTGCTTGATGACCCAATCTCAAAATACATTCCGGCCTTCAAAAATCCGAAAGTGCTGGATAAATTCAACGATAAGGATTCGTCGTACACCACCGTTCCGGCAAAGCGCGAAATTACAATCCGACAGTTGTTAACGCATACGTCGGGCATTAGCTATCCCAGTATCGGGACGAAAGAAGCCGTTGCCATTTATGCCAAAAATAAAATACCGAGTGGCATCGGTACGCCCGGTGGCACGCTTGCCGACGCCATGAACCGATTGGGTACTTTGCCACTTATGCACCAGCCCGGCGACCGTTGGACCTATGGCCTTAGTGTTGATCTGGTTGGCTATCTTATTGAGGTGCTGTCGGGCCAATCGCTCGATCAGTTTTTACGGACGCGATTGTTTGATCCGTTGGGCATGAATGACACTTTTTTCTACTTGCCTGCCACCAAGCAGAACCGCCTGACGATGGTTTACACGGAAGACTCTGCAAAGTCAGTTCGGCCATTGCCATCCATTAACGGGCTGTCGGCCGATTACCCAAAACAACCCGGAACGTATTTCTCCGGAGGGGCCGGTCTGTCATCGACGATGTATGATTACGCCATTTTTCTGCAAATGATGCTCAATGGTGGCGAATACGGGGGTAAGCGCTATCTCAGTCCAACAACTGTGCGGCTGATTACCATGAATCAAATTGGCGATTTAAACCAGGGCCAGAACAAGTTTGGACTGGGTTTTTCCATCACTTCGGAGAAGAGCGCAGCCCGACTTCCTGTATCGCAGGGATCTTTCGATTGGGGCGGCTTCTTCGGAACGACCTATTGGGTTGATCCCAAAGAAGGAATCGTAGCGATGATTTACACGCAGAAAGTCCCGAATAGTTATGGTGACTTGACCGATAAATTCAAAGTGCTCGTGTATCAGGCCA
>JANXVQ010000034.1 GCA_025351545.1 Spirosoma sp. | reverse complement strand
CAACCCGCTTGCCATAAAGGTCAAACCCCATAAGGCCATCGAGCGTAAAGTTGTTGTGTTTCGTACGCTGATACGCCAGATAGGTCTTTCGATTCAGCGACATCAGCAAGGCAACTGCGTGTTCGGCAACGGCATGGGGCGAGTAGGTCGGTACGCGCAAAATACGAATACCCAGCTCCTTGGCCGTCAGTACATCGACCTGATTATAGCCCGTGCACCGTAGGGCTACCAGCCGGATACCCAGCCCAGCCAATGCCTGAAGTATTGGGCGCGTTAGCTGGTCGTTGACAAACACACAAATGGCTTGGTGACCTGCCGCTAAAGGAGCCGTTTCGAGCGTTAGTGTTTGGGTCAGAAACGTTAGTTTGTGACGGTGATTGCTATTGGCCGCGTCCAGAAAAGGCTGCTCATAGGGACGGCAGCTAAAAAAAGCGATGTTCATAACGGGTATGTTTTTTTGAAGGTCGAAATCGCTCTGGCAGATTGATCAATATTATGACAACCAGTACTTTGATGCGTAAAAAATTAGACAATAGCCAGTAGTGGAATATCCGTAAGACGAGCCATGCGCTGCGTTTCACCTTCAGAAACTAACATCTGGAACCAGTTCCGCATTTGCGGCAGCATCATAATCAGGTCCGCTTTGTTGGCATGAGCAAAGTCGAAGAGTGTGCTATAAATGTCTCTGCCGGTCTCAATACTCAGCGTATGTGGCTGTGGTGTCAGCAACCGTCGAATATGTTCAGCCCGTTTTCTGGTGTCTGCGTCATTCGGGTTTTCGCTGATGCACAGCACATTAATTACACTACTGAACGAGCGGGCAAAACTGAGTGCTGTCTCAAAGACTACCGCATTCGGGGGTGTTTCGAGGTCAATACCCAATACTATGTTTTTCATGCCGACATAAGTCGTGTCCGGGGGAATCAGCAGGAGCGGCACCACGGTTTCGGCCACCATTTCGGTCGCTAAACTACCCATCAACGCCACGCTTTGGGGAGCCGTGCCAACGGTAGACATGATTAAAAGATCAGCCTGTTGATCTTTCGCTACGGTACGAATCGTGTTCATGGCATGACCTTCTCTGGCAATACACTGAATGGGCAAATTCGCACCAAATCGTTCAATCAGCTTATTCGCTACTTGTTGTAAGGTTTTTTCACTGCTTTCTCTGGTGGCATCTATTGATAATGGGAAATCACCCGTTTTCGCCGGATTGTCGGGCCATCCCTGGTAGGCATGTAATAAAATCAGTTTGGCATTCTGATCACTAGCCAATTGACCTGCAAAGTAGGCCGCCCGATCGGCATTAGGCGAGAAGTCAGTGGCAAGAATAATCGTTTTCATGGTTCGTGCTTATAGGGTAGTTTATAGCCTGTACCCTACTGTAAAGTAACCTGAAGTTGGTTGGCAAGCTTATGATTTGAATCAGTAGACCACCTGATTCTTATTTAGCGGACTAGACAGGGCTTTCCTATAACACCATTTGTCAAGCCATAAACAGAATTAATGCCGGAAATTTATCGGCAAAGTTTCCTGACTGAGCAGCCATATTTTCAACCCTGAAAGGCTCTGATAAATTGATAACCAGCGTACGTAAACGGCCAAGTAGTTGACTAACTGCTGCGTTCCCTTCTCAAATTATTTGCTTGGCGGCACACTCGACCTGCATAAAGGTTCGGGGCAAGATGCCATGGAAAAAGCAAGATTATTGGAACATTATTATGCAATGGCGAAACCCATGGAAAGAACCGTGGCTGACGAACAAGGCAACGTATTATTCCCTGGAAAACCTACATCCAAAGGACAATATGACAATTCTGAGATAAACAGAAACGATTTAAAGCAACTACTGCTTAACAGTTTAGCGAGTGATACTCTTATTGGGGACAGAAGAATTACCGGACTTGATGAACAGAACGGGAAATGGCTTTTGCAGTTTGATAACAGGGTGACTGCAACCGCAGAGGTTGTTATCGGAGCTAACGGAGGGATGTCGAAGGTAAGAAAACAGGTTACGGATGCCGAAATCGAATACACCGGAACGCTTATTATACAGGGCGAAGTGTGGCAACCGGAAATGACATGCATGGAGTTTCTTCAATTGTGCAATGATCCCCTACTTAATGACCGCAAGTAACGGCAATTTACTAGCTGCAAACCCCACAGGAACGACAGCTTATTGAGTTACAACGTAATTTTTAAAACGCCTTCAGCGTGGGTTAATGAAAATGGCTTAAACTTTCAAAATACGGACAGTATCGTCACGTTCCTTTTAAACAGATTCCCTCATTGGCATGAATGTTACAAACAATTATTCCGCTCAACAGCCTCCTTTTAAAGAAAGCTAAATAAAGGGATAATTAGGCGAACACCCTCAATGAAAAATCCCCGCCAGATTCTGGCGGGGATTTTTCATTGAGGGTGTTCACTTATCAGGCGACGCTTTCGGCTGGCACTGCCTGGGTCTGTATCATTTCCATATCTGGTTTCGACTGGTCGGTGAGTAAGACGCGACCGCGCTCTTTACGAACAATGCGCGAATAAAGCGAAATCTCCTGATCGAACAGAAAACGGAAAAACAACCGAACGAAAGACGTGTGATATTTCAGTGTTTCGTAATATTCCGGTGCCGATTTTTTAATGTCGGGTAGTCTGTTCCAGGGGATAGACGGGAAGTCGTGGTGTTCATTATGAAAGCCCACGTTCATATTAGGAACGTTAAGCGGGCCATAGTAACTATATGTCTCCTGTTCTGGATCGAGGGTCAGGAAATGCTCCTGAATCCAACGTGCGCCCAGCGGATGGAAACCTACTGAGAAAAACAGGCAAAGTCCTAGAAATACTAACGCTTTCCAGCCAAATAGAACAACAATCAGCGTGTCGAAAGCTAACTGAATCACGGTATTAGCCACGACCCACTTGTCAATTACAGCTAACTCCTGCATTCTGAGGGTGCGAATGCCCTGAAAAATCGGGAAAAATAGCAACCAGATCGCCTTACCAATGGCGTAGTTTTTAATCAATTTAGCCTCGTACCAATCCGGCAAGTCGGCGTCTAACTCATGTACACCCTGAAACGCGTGGTGCTTGATGTGAAAGCTTTTGAATGACAGCGCTGTCGGAAATACAGTTGGAAGATTGGCAAAAATAGCCGTCCACATATTGGCTGCCGGTTTGCGGAAAATCAAATTATGAGCCGCTTCATGAATACAAACAAACAGTGTATGCGCCGGAAAAGCTCCGATAAACCAGGCCACTCCCACAACAATCCACCACGATTGATCGCGAACGAGATAGGCCATACCTGTCATAAGGATAACACAACCCAGCGCAACCCAAAACGTTGTCGGGTTTTTCTGCCCAATCAGTTTTTTGATTTCGGGGTGAGATTTCAGAATTTGCCGGGTACGAATCCGATGAGGTTCGGAAGCGTTTGAATGAACAAAATCAGTTAACGTTGCCATAGAATAAGGTGTCGCCGGTACAACGGGCCCGCCCGTGTGGTTCGGTAAATAATGATTAGTAAAAATAACACATTTTCAAATGAGAACGCCATTTATGCAACCGAAATTCCTTAACGCTAACAGTATTTATCTATTAAACAAGAAAGGTGGAGCCAACGGGCTCCACCTTTACTAATTCAGGTTGATTCAATAAAATGTAAGTAAATGGTAGAATTGACAGTTAAAACCTAAGTGGGAATGAATAGCCCAGTGACAGAGCCACGCCCCGATTACGGACGTTTACGTTTACGACCGGCACTTGTACCTGCCGGGTGAAACCCTGCGTGTATCGCCCTTCGATAAAGAATTTACCGACACCAGCATCTATTGATAGACCCAGCCCGCCAACGGCGCCAACATCCCAGCGACTCAAGGTACCGCCATAGTTAACATCAATATCGAAAGGTTGAGTGGTCAGAAGGGCAGATGCGCGCGTTCGAATGCGACCATCAAAGGCATAACTTACGGCAGGGCCAGCAATTAAATAAGGTTGCACGGGTCCATCGGTCAGATTAAATTTAAACAGCAGTGGAATTTCGATGTGTTGTGATTGGTAGGAGATAGTGGCACCAAGTGGCAACATAAATCCACCCAGATTGAGCTCAAAGCCTTCTTTTATGGAAACGCCTTTCTGTATGTAAGAAACTTCGGGACGAAACGATATTCGATCACTCAATGGAATATCCAGGAAAATAGCACCAGTTGGTCCAACTGAAGGGTGAAAATCGGGCGTTAGACTACCCAGGAAATCGGGTTTGGAGGCAAAGCCCACATTAGCACCACCCCGGATGCCGATTTGAACTTGAGCAAAAGAAGTTTGGGAAGCCAACAAGCCAACTAGGGCAATGACACCGGTAATCACAATTCGTTTCATGGTTTTGTAGGGAAAAACTGATTGGAAAAATATGAACCTGAACTTGGTTGTGTAAACTGTCGGCTAATAGGCAATCTGGTTTTTATTGCGAATTTGATGGTTAGAGAGCTTCATAGTAGAAAGGATTAATCCCGGTTCAAAAAAACTTTTATTCTCTCTTCGACGGGTATTAAGCCAAATAGTTACAGCAATTGCTTTTATTTATAGATCAGACAGTTGTATTTTTTCTTGAAAACATTGTAGGGGTCTCGTAACTTTACCAATTACCTGCGACTCTTAACCCAACAATGAAATATATTAAGCCGACCAAATTTAGTTACCTGCCTAACTTCCTGATGCCATTAGACGTACTCGGCTTTTTCGAGTGCGACCCATTTGGCAATTCATTGGTAGTCAGACGTTTTATAATCGCTTTGGTAGGCTGGCTAACCTATGCCCGATATACGGTAGTGAACCGGATTCAAATTGAAGGCAC
>JANXVQ010000017.1 GCA_025351545.1 Spirosoma sp. | reverse complement strand
GCAGAATCGAGCCATCGGGTTCAGCCCGAAGCACAAGATTTTCGTATTGTTTGGGTTCGAAAAACTTACCGCTATACCGCAATACGTATTGAAGCATATTCGGTTTCCGGTCGGCGCTTTCGCCAGCTTTACCGGGGGCAGCTTCTACGTTTTGCTCCCGAATGGCGGCAATCACCTCATCGGGCGAAACGTCATAGGCCGTCATGCGGTCGGGCTTGAGCCAGACGCGCATGGAGTATTCCCGAGATCCCATGATGTCGACAAAGCCGACGCCGTCTATCCGCTTGAGTTCGGCCAGTACGTTGATGTCGGCGAAGTTATAGATAAACTTCTCATCGACCGATGGATCTTCGCTGAAGATATTGAGGTACAGCAACATACTGTTCACCTCTTTTTCGGTCGACACACCCGCCTTGATCACTTCTTCGGGTAATTCATCCAGCACAGTCGTGACGCGGTTCTGCACGCCCATAGCCGCCAGATCGGGGTCGGTGCCCACATTGAAAAACACCTGAATAATCGTACTGCCGTCGTTGCCCGATACCGAATTCATATAGACCATACCCGGAACGCCGTTGATGGCCCGCTCCAATGGCATGGCCACCGCCTTAGTTGCTACTTCGGCGTTAGCGCCTGTGTATTTGGCCGTTACCGTTACAGATGGGGGCACAATATCAGGAAACTGCGTAACGGGCAAACCCGTTAAGGCCAGCACGCCCAGCAGCGTGATCACCACCGATATGACCGCCGATAGCAACGGTCGCTTGATAAATAAATTGAACATAGACTTATTGTTGGGCAACCGTGTTGCGTGACGTCAAACTATCGGCCGGGAGCGCTGTAGGGATAATCGTCATCCCTTCGCGGACATTTTGAATCCCTTCGTAAATCACCCGTTCGCCCGCTTTCAGGCCAGACAAAACAATGTAATTGCTGTCAACCCGACCTTGCGGTACGAAACTTCGGGTCTTGACTTTATTCGCTGCGTCGACTACATAGACATAGTTTTTATCCTGCACATCAAAGACTGCTTTCTGCGGCACCAGCAGGGCATCATTAACAGGACTAGCCAGTCGGATTTTACCAGACGAACCATGCCGCAGCAGTTTATTGGGGTTTGGGAAACGCGCCCGGAAGGCAATGGTTCCCGAACCTTCTTCGAAGACACTTTCCATCGTTTCGATACGTCCTTTATAGGCATAGGGCGTCTCGTCGGCCAGTACCATCTCAACTTCCTGACCATTTCGGCCGTCTTTGGTTGGATTTTTTTTGATGTAATTCAGGTATTCCTTTTCCGATACATCGAAATAGGCATACACTTCCCGTACATCCGAAACGGTTGTCAATAGTGCCCCTTCTTCAATCAGGCTACCTATTTTGAAGGGAATCCGGTTAATGGTTCCATCGAAAGGTGCCTTGATACCAGCGTGCGAAAGGCGCAGCGCAGCCGTTGCCCGAATCGACTTCATTTCGTCGATAACCGCCCGAGCCACATCCAGTTTTGCTTTCGCCAGTTCCATTTCTGACGGCGACACAATTTTTTTATCGACCAGTAACTGCACCCGACCCATCTCCACTTCGTCGGTTTTGGCCTTGGCAACGGCGCTTTTGAGATTGGCGCTGGCGCGATCGAATTCGGCCTGGTATTCGGCCTCGTTCAGGTTGAAGAGTAGTTGGCCTTTACGAACCATCTGCCCTTCGTCCACAAAAATTTTCTCTAAAAAACCCGACACACGCGCACGGATTTCAACATTTTGAGTGGCCTCCAATCGACTAACGTAGTCCCGCTTAAGCGTTGTGGTTTTCCGGGTCAGTTGAACTACGGGCAGCGTCAGGGTTTCGGCCTGATCAGTCGCTGTTTCTTTGTCTTTGGTGGCACAACCAACAAGCAGTATCCCTGCCAGAAGGGCAGTCAGCCTTACTGTGTTTCTCATAAATATCATAGCTGGTTAAAACGAAAACGGCTGGCCGAAGGGCCAACCAAGAGACCTCCAGAAACTGAATCACTAAAAAAACGAAACAAGGGGTCCACGAAACGATAGGTATCATTTCTGGAGCTAATTCGGCAAATGAAGTTCTTACCAGCGCAACAGCACTGATTTACAGGCTATATTGAGGGGGTGGGGCAATAATTTCCGCCACGGGCGTAGAGACGTGAGCAGGCAGAAACAGCAGGCTAACTGTCGGCAGATAATGAACCGACGGCATCAGTGGCGTAAAGCGAAACAGTTGCGTGAAGGCATAATCCGGCTCTTGTTCGGTAGCTTCAGACTCGTCGTCGGGGTCGTCCTGTTCGGGGATGGCATCGACAAAACCCAGGCACGTTTCCAGTACAAATTCGCTTATACTTTCTATTTCGTTGCTCGATAAATCTTCGTGATACGCAGTAGCCCGACCCGATAAAAAAGCTCTATCGGTGGTATCAATACTTATGTTGATAACGTGCAGTGCCATCAGAAAGCATAGAAATCGGTATACCAGGAAGTTTTGACGCTGTTTTTTCATACCGGCTAGAAAACAAATTTACACCGATTCATTAAAAGAGCATTAAAAATATCAATATAAAAACGTCAGTTGTTCATTAAACCCTTTAAAAGCTAACTAGTTCAGGAATTGATTCAACTACTGACTACCTTCAACTGGCAACAGCGTACGATTTCACTACATACAAACCTCAGCGTTCGGGAATATGGCTTTCGTTCCTACTTACGTTTATGACTTTTCTACGAATTTCGCAGACCCACCCTTATCTAACGACCATTCAACTATGGTATGAAACGTCGTTTCTACCCAATGAACGGCGTATTTTTGACGATTTACGTCAACTCCTCCCCTGCTCCGACATGTACCTGTGCGCGTTAGTCGATCAGGATCAGCTTGTTGGATTTATGATCTACTGGCAATGGACGGATGCCGGTGTGCTGTTTGTCGAACATTTTGCCATTGATCCCGAACAGCGCGGAAAACAGTTTGGCCAGAAAGCACTGGAACATTTGCTACGCATTGAACGTGCTTGTTTTATATTGGAAGTCGAACTCCCCGACAATGAAATCAGCTACCGACGAATTCAATTTTATGAGCGTCAGGGTTTTTCGCTCAATACGTTCGCCTATGCGCAACCGCCCTATCAACGCGGGAATCCAGCCATACCAATGCGCCTGATGTCAATTCCGGCGATTGCCAGCCAGGACTATTTTGATGAATGCCGAACACTTATTAGAGAGCGGGTTTACGAACGGTTTTATTAAGATAGTATTTTAGTAAGAGGGGACGAGATGGGCACCATTCAGTTTATGCAAAAGTATCATATCCTAGTAAATTCATAGAGTAAATATAGTTATTTCGACAGACCAACCTTGATAGTACTATTGATTATCAACAGGTTATACTTATATTTATTTGCTGGCGCGATCAATTGGGACATGGGATAATATCGATCCCATCCGACTTGCTGCTGCCGGTACACTTAAAAAGCTTAAAAATACAGTATTCGGGGCTGGTCTGGACTGGAACACCTATTGGCTAACTGGCTC
>JANXVQ010000897.1 GCA_025351545.1 Spirosoma sp. | reverse complement strand
TTTCCATCAGTCATAAGCTTTTTTATTGGCCAGGTCTTGCCCTCATCGAAGGAAACAGCGGCATACAGTCCATATCCTTTATACGATTTCCCAGCCGAATCCTTAAACGGCATACCCGCTTTTGGTCCCTCCCGTTCGTCGGGATGGTGCGTGAAGGAAATCAGCAGCAATGGCCCTTCATTGAGCCGGTATAAAACCAGCCGTTGGCCGCTCCAAACCGGAGGAAATTCCGAAGCGGAATACGTCCAGCTTGCCCCCATATCCTTCGAAACACTCATCGGCATCCGCAAACCAATACTATCGGGTCCGGGAATATCGTCTTTCCGGCCAAAGGCCAACAGGCTGCCGTCCTTTAATTGAGCTATGCCTGTATGAATACCCGCAATTAATCCGCCTGTGGCACCGGCTTTAAATTGGGGCGTCTGGGTATCCGTGTACGGCTTGGCCCATGTTTTCCCGCCATCTTTACTGATGTGAATGGCGCTGCCACCAGTTGGCCCCGCATCAGCATCAGCGGCTTGTAACAACCACCCTTCCTTTGTCTGAAACATACCCGCAATAACCTGATTCCGTTTTGCATGTTCGGGGTTGGCCAGTAGTGGTTTAGACCATGTTGCACCGTTGTTCTGACTGGTTCGTAACACCATTGCCAGGTCTTGCCAGTCGCCGTCGGTTTCAACGCCATTCATGTGATAAAGCGTGCCCTTTTTGTCATAAAAGAGCGATGCACCAGTCATGTTGCGGTCGGGCACTTTGAAAAACTCAGACGGCTCCTCCCAGACAGTAGTTCCTGCCCGTAAACGGCTGGCCAGTACGGTCATTTCCCGACCTGACTCCTCTTCAGTAGAGAACCAGATCGCCAGTAAATCCCCATTGGGGCACCAGGTGATGGCAGGTTGGTGATTATGGCTGTAGAAAGGTACTTTGTCCTGATAATCAGGCTTATTTATGTAGCGTTGCGGTTCTTTAAAAACAGGCTGAGAAGCTACTACCGGACGCCAGGTAAATGTCTTTTGAGACACGTTTTGCATAGAAGCCGTTGCCGCCACCACAGGCAACGGTTTGGTGGTGAGCATATTGGCTTCAACCACCCGAAAACCAACCAACCAGCTTTTATCTTCGGGAATCATCGCCATGCGATTCGCCGACCGAAGGAACTGAACAGGCGTTCCGTGGCTCCCTCCGCGACTCACCCGAAACAATCCCGTAATTCGACCAACAGGGTCCTGCTGTTCACCAGCCTGATACGGCCCATACCAGTCCAGGCACCACTCTTCCACATTGCCGTGCATATCGTATAAACCCCAGGAATTGGCCGGCGTCTGGCCTACTTTTACCGAGATGACAACAGGATTACGAGCCGTCTTCTGACTTTTGTGAAACTCTTTAGGTAAGGAATTTCCAGTCCAGAAATTGTTAACAGTACCCGCCCGGCAGGAATATTCCCATTCGGCTTCGGTTGGCAAGCGATACGTCTTCCCTTCTTTTTTGGCTAACCAGTCACAGAACGCAACCGCTTCAGCATAACTTATATAGACGACAGCTTCGTCGTCCTCCCGCGAGAATCCATTTTTACCCCGGAGTTTCTTATGTTCCAGGTCGAAGGCTTCGTATTGAGCGTTGGTCACCTCGGTAGCCGACATCCGAAAACTGTTGGTAATACTCACCCGATGCACTGGATTTTCATCAGCATCTTTGCCTTCGCCTTCTGAGCCCATGTAAAATTTTCCGGCTGGAACAGGGACGAACGTCATGCCAATCGAATTTGGCTTTTGAGCAAAGCTGCTGGCGGCAAAAAGGCTCGCTATGATTACCTTATGAATTGTTTTCATGATAAACCCGGATGATTTACTCTATCTTCAGTAAACCTGTTAGTGAGATAAGGATGTCACAACATCAACTTACTATCTTTCCCACAGCAAATACTGAAAAGGAATAAAAGCGGCCTGGAATTAAACGAAAACCAAAATCAGCGAATACCTTCGCTATTTAATAGAATAGACATAATTTCTGAGCCATAGTATTTACGTGAAGCACTCAAACAACGACTAAAGTAGATTATGAGACAAGTAGTAAAGACGTTCTCGCTATATGCGCTGTTCGTACTGACAACCCTGACAGCCTGCCATCGGCAACCCACTACGCCAACGGCTTACTTCCCCCCCAAAGGCGACAACTGGACGCATCGCGCACCCGAAAAAGTTGGTATGGATGCGGCTTTGTTAGACCAGGCCGTAGCCTTCGCCAAAACGCAGGAAACAACTCAAATGACGCCCAACTTTTCGACACAGGAAGAAATTTTCGGTAAACTCCTGGGCTCAATGCCAACCAGCCGGGCGGCTACAAACGGCATCGTATTACGCCACGGCTACATTGTGGCCGAGTGGGGCGATACCCAACGCCCTGACCCAACTTACAGCGTGGCGAAAAGTGTATTATCGACCGTGACAGGTATTACTATAGAGCGGGGAATGATTCCTAACGTTCACGATCCGGTCGCCAATTTAATCCATGATGGCGGCTATGAATCTACTCAGAATAAGGTTATTACCTGGGAGAATCATCTTACCCAAACCAGCGAATGGGAGGGCATGATGTGGGGCAAAAACAGCGACTTTATTGGCAAAGAGGCTTTCGGTAAAGGCGAACGCAAACCGCGTACTCTCCAGAAACCCGGCGCATTTTACGAGTATAATGATGTGCGAATCAACCGGATGGCACTTTCATTGCTGCGTTTATGGAAGAAACCGCTGCCCGATGTTGTACGCGACGAAATCATGAATCCAATTGGCGCGTCGAATACATGGCAGTATATTACGTATCCAACCGCCGTTGCCAACATAGACGGAAAGCCGATGCCGTCTGTAAGTGGTGGTACCCGATGGGGCGGTGGCCTGCGCATCAGCGCCCGCGACGAAGCCCGTTTTGGATATCTTTTCCTGCGGCAGGGGCGCTGGGAAAATCGACAAATCATATCATCTGATTGGGTAAAGCAAGCGACAACACCCAGC
>JANXVQ010000853.1 GCA_025351545.1 Spirosoma sp. | reverse complement strand
GGTTGATGCTTTACCGTTGAAATTCCGGGCCCAGTCTTCAAACGGGCGAACCAATTGCCTGTCAAAATCTTTGGGAATCTGAAATTTGAACCGATTTAGTTGGTCAGCCAGTGAATCGGCTCCGCGCCGAAACTCGTATCGCCAGTTTTGATTCGTTCCGAAATCCTGATTATTTCCGGGTAATTTTCCCCGTTGTGCATAGGCATCAGCCGGAGCCCGTCGTTTACCAGGATTGATGCGCTCCCGAGTTACTGTTCGATCGCCATCTGTATCCTCAACGATAATGGTCATTTGCCGTTTACCATCGCCTTTGCGAGTTGCTTTGAGCGAATCCACTAACTTCATAACCATTTTATCACGCTCAGGGTCGCTCATCCCGTTTATGTGATATGTACGCTCAATTTCACGAACTTCATCGCCGTTGCGTTCAATAATTCTGACATTTACGTCATTCTTGTCTGACTTTGTTGATGGACTGATCTGTTTCTGAGCTGAGGCAAGTCCGCTGAGCGTGACCGCCAGTAGCAGGGCCGATGCGAACTGGTATCCTGCTAAAACTGTTTTTTTCATAGTACGAGATAGTTTCGAACGAAGGAATAATAAGTTACTAAACTGATTGATACAGGGGTTGTTAAAGTTTGTTAACGATCAAATGAGTAGTCAGCTCGGTTCGTACTTTTACTAACCGTTGTAACTGCTCTCTTATAGATGAAAAAGTTGGACAAAGGTTGCATGAGCGAGTAAAAAAATGTCTAAACAACGTATACGCTGGATTGTCGCACTGATGGCTATCGGACTATTGGGGCTGGTTGGGCTTCAGTTGTACTGGATTAGTAGCGCATTACAGTTGCAGAAAGAACAGTTTGCGTATAAAGTGACCGACGCCTTGCAAGAGGTTGTCCGGACCCTGGAACGACAGGAAATTGTTTACCTGACCAAGCAGCGTATTCAGGCCCGCGAACAACAGGACCGGTTAAAAGCCATTGCCAAAAAAGAAGGCCGATCAATTACAAACAAGGTTGATGAACATCAGGTAGCGGTTAATGAATGGGCACGACCGGCACCGTTAAAGCGTGCCCATCAATCAATAAACCCACAATCAGCTACACGAGTAATGCCCGGCATGACGCCGGCCGGTGCCGTAGTTGTTCAGTCTGATGTGTTGCACCCAATGGTACGCCCACTCTCGGCTGAACAAATGGCCGTTGTCGAAGAATTTTTCCGTCAGCAGGATGAATTAATGGCAGTTGGCGATTGGCAAACGCAGATGGCGCAGCAGCAACAGTTTGACCATTGGGTCGAAGGTGTATTAAATAATGAACTTCGTCGAATCAATAATCAGGTAGAACAGGATTCGTCAGTTCGGGCGGCTAAAAATCGGCTTCGGCGAGCTGTTCAGCAGAAGACACAAGCCGTAAACGGGTTACCATTGACTAAGCCAGGTTTGGCGACTCGCCCGGCAAGCATGAGCCAGCATCGGGCCGAAGAGCAATCCCGCATGATTAAGGATGTCCTCAAAGGCTTGCTGCTTTCCGACCGACCTATTGAAGATCGGGTTAATCGGCTGGCGCTCGATACGTTGTTACATCAGTCGTTGACCGAACGGGGTATCAATATTCCGCTTGCCTATGCCGTTCGAACCCGCCAACGTCCCAGATTCCTGTTTACATCAATGGGTATAGAAGCGCAGCAATTCGACGACAACGGGTATAAAGCGGCTTTATTTCCGAACAACTTACTCGAAACGGGAAATTATGTATATGTCTATTTCCCAACACAGCAACGATTTATCCTGGGTCAACTAGGCTTCACGTTTGGTGCATCTGTCTTACTGATTCTGGTTATTCTGGCCTGTTTCTACATCGCCATCAGCACAATTGTCCGGCAAAAAAAGCTGGCTGATATCAAGAATGATTTCATCAATAATATGACTCATGAGTTCAAAACGCCTATTTCGACTATTTCACTGGCGGTCGAAATGGCGCAGGAACAACTTCGTACCGACGAACCGAATGAGCACAATATATTGACACAAATTGAACCGGCCAGACTGACTCGCTACATGGGAATTATTCGGGATGAGACTCGTCGGCTAGGTTCACATGTCGAAAAGGTTTTACAAATGGCTTTACTGGATCGGGGGGAAATTAAACTCAACCTGTCGCCGGTAAACGTACATGATGTCATTGAGAAGGTTCTGAATAATTTGGGATTGCAAATTGAGCAGCGTGGGGGCGAAGTCGATCTTCACTTCGATGCCGACCGCGAAGTCGTGGAAGCTGATGAGTTGCACCTGACTAATATCGTCTATAATCTGTTAGACAACGCACTTAAATACTCGCCCGACAGCCCACACATTACCCTCAGCACCCGCAGTCTTCCCGAAGGATCCTCTATGCCCGGCGTCAGCATCACGGTTACAGACCAGGGTTTGGGTATGACAAAAGACCAAACCAGTCGAATTTTTGAGAAATTCTACCGGGTTCCAACCGGCAACCGGCACGATGTAAAAGGCTTCGGGCTAGGGCTAAGCTATGTTAAAAAGATGGTTGACGAACATTACGGCCAGATTCTGGTCGAAAGTCAGCCTGGCAAGGGCAGTTCATTTGAGGTCATTATACCGTACAAACAAAAGAGTGAATGATCGGGCGGTTGCCAATCTATCCGCTTGCGCTTTTACTCTTTCACCTTTTACTTATG
>JANXVQ010000828.1 GCA_025351545.1 Spirosoma sp. | reverse complement strand
TGTCAACTTCCGGCTGTAGTTGATCTTTATCGTGAATAAGTTGGCGACTAAAGTTTTCAATAACGCCGGACTCTTCATTATCAGGCATAATCCACAAACCAAAGCGTGGTAAAACATCATTGGTTGGTACAACTAAGCCATTAGGAAACGTATCAGGAAGATTTTGATACCCTGCATCGGTCAGAATCTGACGGATCCGCTGCCAACGACCAGCCACATGAATATCAGCATCTACGACAAGACCGAGAACATCATCTGGGTAAGCCGCACTGATTGTGGTTGGTAAAGTTCGCAGAAGCGAATAAATACCTTGTTCGTCTTCTTTTATACCAGCTTTATCTTTCTTTCGAAATTGCAGAATAGTAGCGTCAACCTTATTTCCTGAATTATTTTTCAGGATTTCTTCAATAAAATATTTGTCGAATGGGCCTTCGACCAACAGACATTTCTCAGGCATACTCAACGTAAATCGATGTAATCTGTTTCGTTAGCAATCTCAATATCATTAGCACTAAATGAGACTGCCGAAATCTCACCCTTTATATTTCGAAGCCGGATTAGCTGAGCATCATTGTATTCTGGTTTACTATTAACCACTTCCCCAAATGCCTTAATTGTATCATTACTATGTGTCGTAGCAAATACTTGAATATTAAGCCGTTCAGCTAGATAGAAGATAATATCCCAGAGTTTTTCTTGGACAGAATAATGGAGGCCATTTTCAAATTCATCAATAAGTAAGTAGCCATTCTCACAATTGACCATTGCCAGAATTATGGTCAGAATACGGTTGATACCATCGCCCATTGAACGCAGGGGAAGTCGATCAATGCTACCTTCTAAGCGAACCACTGGATAACGCTTACGGCTCAAGGTATCAGTTAGAAAGGCAAGTTTGAAAATTCGTGAATCAACGATTTTCAGTGCATTTACGACTTCGTCTTCCCAATCTGTAGTAACAATTTCATCAAAGAGTGTTCCAATATTATCGTTACGAATTTCATTTGACCTAACAAACTCATTCTTTATATCTCTTGGTTGATTCCCGGAGAAATCACTTCTTTTCTGAAAATCAAGTATTGCAGAAGGCTCTATAAAACTAGTTTCCAGATCATTATAGACTTCAAAAACCAATTTTCGTTTTGGCGTAATATGCCCATTTACCAAATCATTATTTTTATTTTCGATGAAGCGAAGGCTAAGTTCTAGAATACTTTTGCTCTCTTCTTTACAAAAAATCATTTGTACAGAATCTTCCCTAGTATTGGTTACCCGATTAGTAAATAGAGAAGCTAGTAAAGCTTGGCTACGTAAATATTGATCTTCAGAACCGGATTCAAGAAGTCCGTCCCTTGCTTCGAGAATTTCATATATTTTATCAAACCGACCGTAATTAGCCCATAAGTAAACCGCTTCCAACACTGATGTCTTTCCCGTATTATTCTTACCAACCAGCAGATTCACCCGACCTAACTTCTCAATAGTCAGGTGGCGAAGGTTGCGGTAGTTTCGGATTTCGAGCGAGTGTAACATAACAGGGTTTGTTAATCGTATGCCAAAATACGAGTTTATACAGGCATTAACCAAAACTGCCCGCCACCGGCTTCCGGCAACGGGCAGTTTTTATTTTTTCGTGGCGTAAGGTTTCTTAAAACCTCCCGTTGGTCCATTAACGAGGTTTTGAGAAACCTACCGCATCGGTTATAAGTAACCGACGCCACTTACAGGCGAAAGGAGAGCATCCAGCAAAGTTATGGCCGAATGATGGCCCAGCCTTCCTGCTCGCGGATGATGAGTTCGCCATTTGCCGTTGGTACGTAGCTAATGATAGGGAATAACTCATCGCGGCTGATTTTCCGCATTCGCATGGTGTTTTCGCACATGGCCATAATAACCCCCTGTTTTTGCAGACTTGCGACTTCCTTCTCGAAATACGGTTTGTCTTTTCGGTAGGTGGCTACCGCACCGCCATACACGACTAACTCAACATCTAGTTTGCCTTTTAGACGCGGGTCGTTCAGCGCATTCTGAATATTGGCCAATGCATGTCGGATAATGGACGTATCGGCGGTATTGAGCTGATAAACAGCCCGGTATCGGTCTTTGGTTGGTTGAGCCCCATGAAACGCGTTGGGGTCATTTGTTTGAGCCATAACTGGCACCACAGCAATCAGGAAAGCCAGAATGAACAGATAGATGAAATTTTTCATGATTGGTTAGTTTTGGTAAATCTACCTTACTTTTCGCGCATCGGCAATTGGCTGGAACGGCCCAAGTTTGTGTTGTTTCTCGCTAAATTGATCGGCGTAAGGACCGAATGGAAAATCAACAGGTTTACTGGCTACTTGGGGCCAGTCATTAATTTGGTTTTTGTGCGGCCGGGGCATTGAATTGATAAAAGCAGCTACATCCCACGATTCCTCGTCTGTTAACTGTGGACTGGTATAGTTGGCACCAAAAGGCATGTTGTTTTTGACATAACCGGCAAAACCCGACAGCCGATATAAACCGGCGCCATCATTATAGCTGTTTGGCCCCCACATGGGTGGATATACGTATTCCGACGCTCCGGCCACTTTCATACCTTCGCCCTTTGCTCCGTGACAGACCTGACACTTAGCCACATATACTAATTGGCCTTTTGTGGAGTCGGCGGCCCGATCCAGATACGCCATTTTGGCTAGCCCTACCCCATCAGGCCGCTGGCCTTTGGGTACGTCTTTACCAAGCCATTGCATGTAGGCCACAATAGCGGTCATTTCGCGGCTTGTGCTATCGGGCGCTTTGCCACCCAAACTTCGCTCAAAGCAATCTGATACGCGTTTGACAATCGTTTCAATAGAGCCGGAACGTTCGCGAAATTTCGGATAGGTTGAGAATACAGCCGAATAATTGTTCCCCAACACTTTCGTACCCGCGTCGAGGTGACAATTCTGGCAGTTCATACCATTGGAGAGGTGTTTCACGGAGCCTTTGGGGCCAAGGTATTTCGCCGTATGCGCAATCAATTCTCGACCGTAACGAATTTGCTTGCCAATAGCTCCGACGGGTATCTGACTATCGGCGGGAGGATGCCAATAAGTTGGCGGTATAAGAGCCATTAAGCCTGGACCGAGGAGGCCGAAACAGAGGATTACTAAGACGTCCGATTTCCTTTTCATTATTTAGCCAATATCGTCTAAATCAAGCACTATTCTACTCATAAACAGATCTATAGTAGCCACGACCGGCCGATCTCCTGCAACCAAATATAGGGTATAATTTGCATCTAAACAGCAAAAAGCCCCGCCATTGGCTGGAGCTTTTTATTAAGTAAACGCCATCTGATGAATATGTATATTATATCTTCGGACGTTTATACAATGGCACAGTGCTGCATGGCTCCCCAAAAAGCAGGCTTTGCACAACGGGTCGTAATACACGTGTGATTTCTACATAAGCTGCCGTTGGTACGGGCACTTTTGAACACCCTTTCACGACTACGCGAACGTCCCGATAATCCTCGGAACTAATCCGGGCAATTGCGTCGAAATAAAGTTTCTCTTCCAGATCGGCAAGATCACCGAAAACAACTGTGTTAGCAAAGGGCTGTAATTGCAATGTCAGCAGCATATATGACCAGGTTGGCACAATGGCATCCTCGGTGCAGGTGATGGCTACATTTTTGCCCGCATACTGACTCCAGTCATGTTCTTTCAAAAAGGCACGAAAGTCTTTCTCTTTCAAAATCAAACCCATGTACAGATTATCTTTCAGATCGTAAACGACGCGCTCACCCGAATGATAATAATCCTCCAGATCAAGCGTAACAAGGCCGCTAGCAGCTACGCGATTAACGATTTCGGCTTCCATAGTTCAGTTATCAATAAACAGTAAACAGCGAGCAGACTCAGGCCGTTCATTACCAGTTAATAACTGTTCAGCGATTGTAAATAACGCCCGGCGAGTCCGTTTTTTTTGCTACTTTTGTTCTTATATATGGTCACGAACCAGCTTAGACACTTGACTCCATGAAATTTATAGTTTCTTCATCTGTACTGCTCAAAAATCTGCAAAA
>JANXVQ010000811.1 GCA_025351545.1 Spirosoma sp. | reverse complement strand
TGTGATGGAAGAGGAATATAATCATACGATTAAAGTTGACGACATCGCCAAAATGCTGGGGGCTGAAATCTTCGACAAAGAACTCTACGCCGACGACGATATTGCCGGCATCGTAACGGGTTTAGCCTGGACACAGGTTGGCGGTGAAATTCTGCTTATCGAATCGAGTCTGAGCCGGGGCAAAGGTGTACTTACGTTATCGGGACAACTCGGCGATGTGATGAAAGAATCAGCGGTCACGGCCCTCTCCTATCTGAAAGCTCATGCCGATGATCTGGGCATCGACTACCGCGTTTTTAGTCATTACGACTTACATATTCACATTCCAGCGGGTGCAGTCCCTAAAGATGGCCCATCGGCGGGGATTACGATGCTCACCTCAATGACCTCTATCTATACTCAACGTAAGGTTAAGCCTTATCTGGCGATGACTGGCGAGGTTACGCTGCGCGGTAAAGTGTTGCCGGTGGGTGGTATTAAAGAGAAAATCCTGGCGGCCAACCGGGCAGGTGTTAAAGAGCTTATTCTTTGCTCGAAGAACCGCAAGGATATTGACGAAATCAATCAGTCTTACATTAAAGAGTTGACCTTCTACTACGTCGATACAGTCGATCAGGTGCTGAATATTGCGTTGTTGCCGGGTCAGGTTGGTAAGCCCATGAAGTTTATATTGCCCGAAGACAAAGAGCAACGTGAGATAGAAAAGGTGTATTGATTCTGTTTTTATTTTAGTCCAGGAAGGCTGATGCCGTAAATTGGGTGGATTATGCCGGTGCGGTTTAAATCCGCTTAATCTACGGCATCAGCCTTCTTACCTATTTACCCCGTGCTTGATTTTCAAAAACTCTCCGCTACCTATCAGCAAGCCTTGCTCCGGCAGGTTGTACCCTTCTGGCTGAAAAACAGCCGCGATGAACGGTGTGGAGGCTATTTTGATATTCTGTCAACAACGGGAGAGTCCATCGAAGGCGATAAATTTGTTACCCAACAGGCGCAGCAGGTATGGGCTTTCGCCTGGCTTTACAATGCCATCGATGGTCAACCCACCTGGCTCGAACACGCCAGGCATGGCGCTTCATTTCTCAATCAGTTTGCTCACAACGACACGCTGAATTGCTATGCCCAACTCGATCGGCGAGGCCGTGCCGTTGTACCATCTTTTGACGTTATCCCTGATAGTATGACGGTTATGGCATACGCGCAGCTTCACCGGGCCACCGGACAGGATGAATGGGCAATGCTGGCGAAACAAGTCTTTTCAACGCTGCTCCAACGGCGGGCTGCTGCCCGTACTGAACAGATCAATACGATTGGTGGTCTTCGGCAAGTCCGGCATCTGGGTGAAACAGGGGCTGTATTAAAAACAGTGCTGGAGATAAAGCCCTTGGTAGACGAGGAAACATGGAAGCAAAATATTGAGCTTGTTTTGCATGAATTGCTGCATGAATTTATGGACCGGCGCACCGATACGCTCCGTGAATCCATCTTACCCGAAGGCGCCTTTATTAACACGCCCGAAGGCAGACGATTAAACGTTGGGCTAACGTTTCAAACGGCCAGTTATCTACTGGATTTCTACGCCGAAAGCGCGCTGCTCAAAAGTGGGTCTGTTATCAACACAAACCGCAAACTGGGTATGCAGGTCGTTACATGGTGTCTGCACCTTTGCGAACAGGCATGGGACGAAACGCATGCTGGCCTAAATCAGTTTGTCGATTTAAAACAGCAGCCGTTTATCTTTCCGGATTGGCAGCAAAAATGGGCATGGATTCAGGTTGAAGCCTTGACAGCACTAATAAAAGGCTATGTTTATACGCGTAACCCCGACTGCCTGAAATGGTTTAAACGCATTCACGACTACACATTTCAGCACTTTCCCGACCCCAAACAATCCGGCTGGCATATAGTCATCGACCAACATGTACAACCCATTTTATCAGCCAAAGCTATTCCTGCGGTGGGCTGTTTTTCACTTATCCGATGTTTAGCCGAAACCGGGCAACTACTTGCTAAATGCGAACCGGCACCAGCCAAACGAACCGGCATTTCACTTAATTCATAGAGGCACTCAAGACTAGTAGAATACCTTACAAAAAGTTTATTTTTGTGTTTGTGCAAACCCGTCAATGGCACCACGAACATTACCAAATTGCGTCAATAACGCTTCGGCCTGATCCCGATCTACCCCTATTTCACTCATCACCATTTTAGCCGCTCTATCCTGTAACTTGATGTTTGTAAGCATCATATCGACCATTTTATTGCCTTTTACCCGGCCCAACTGAATCATTACCGACGTTGATATCATATTCAGGACAAGTTTCTGAGCCGTTCCGGCTTTCATCCGTGTGCTGCCCGTTACAAATTCGGGTCCAACAACGACCTCAACTGGAAACTCAGCCGCCTGCGCCACCGCCGAACCGGCGTTACAAACGATACAACCCGTGAGAAGGCCAGCTTTCCGGGCTTCGTTCAAACCACCAATAACATAAGGCGTTCGACCCGAAGCGGCAATGCCAATGACGGTGTCATTTTCATCAGGATGATAAGGAGCAATATCTTTCCAGGCCTGTTCGGCATCGTCCTCAGCGAATTCAACCGCCTTCCGAATAGCGCCATCACCCCCAGCCATCAGGCCAATGACCAAATCGTGGGGAACACCGTAGGTTGGCGGACATTCCGACGCATCGACCACGCCCAGCCGACCGCTCGTACCAGCGCCAATATAAATAAGACGGCCGCCTTTTTTCATGCGCCTAACAATTTCGTTTACCAAAGCTTCCATTTGCGGAATTGCCCGCTCAACGGCCATTGGCACGGTTTTGTCTTCGGCATTAATGTTTGTCAGCAAGTCATGGACCGACATCTGTTCCAGATGGTCGTAATGGGAAGCCGTTTCTGTTGTCATACGCCAAAATTACTATGTCCTGCTTTTAATAGACAAATAATCTGACTTTTCTTGCCTTTTTCAAAAAGATCTCATTAATTTACAGCGTTATTACACCATCAGCGAAATTTCGCTAAATGTTAATTATGATTACTGATCAGCCTGCAACCGTATTAAATCGTTTTAGTCGCACCTTAACACAGGAAATTAGTAACCCAGCCGCTAAAGCTATGCTCTATGGCATTGGCTTTAGTGAGGCTGATATGCAGAAACCCCAGATTGGCATTGCCAGCACGGGTTATGAAGGCAACCCGTGTAATATGCACCTGAATGGACTTTCGGTGTATGTGAAACAAGGTATTCAGGCAAGCGGGCTGGTAGGACTAATTTTTAATACAATTGGTGTGTCGGATGGTATGACGAATGGCAACGATGGAATGCGCTATTCGCTGCCCAGCCGTGACCTGATTGCCGACTCTATCGAATCGGTGGTATCGGCTCAGTGGTACGATGGTGTTGTAACGGTGGTGGGCTG
>JANXVQ010000800.1 GCA_025351545.1 Spirosoma sp. | reverse complement strand
GCCTCTGTGGTCAAAAGTTTTGCGTTTTACTTGTGTTGTTTACACCGGGACGTCCGGCAATAAAGTTCTTATTCTGGTTTGTCCGGTTTTGCAGGGAGCGCTGGTCTCTCTGGTACAGGAGATATAGCGGGTCTGGGCATTGTTGACCGGGGAGTTGCAGGCACTCTTACTCGTGGAGAGGCAGGGGACGGAGGTAACACTGGCGCGACATGTACAGGCGATAGAGCCGTTGCGGGAGGCATTGGCGGCAAAGGACCAATAGCAACTTTTGGTGGTTTTGGTAGTCTGGGGATACGGTGCGGGCGAACGGATCGCAAGTCGTATTTATAGTTAATTACTGGCTCCACAGGAGATATACCCGCAATACTATCGCCCCATTTACCGATTTCATCCGAAAGCCTGTCAATCTGTTCTTCCAGTTGTTCCGATTCGTGTTTTAACTTATCCATCGGCTGTTTCGCTTCCTCCTCTTTAGCATTAACAATCTCAAATTGCTTATTCAACTCTTCCATATTGCCCTCCAGCTTTTTGATTTCCGGTTCAAGGGTGGCTAGTTGCTTCTCAACGTTAGCCTGACTCAGTTTTTGTTTCCCCTCATTACGCAATAGTTGTTGATGTTTTTCAATCAGCAAATTCCGCTGTTCCAGCAACTTATCTTTCCGCCAGTTCAGTACATCCTGGTTGCGCTCAAGCTCTTCGACGGGAAATCTGAGTTTCTGCATCTGTATCACTTGCATCTGTTGTGATCGTTGTGCCAAAAGTTGACTCAAGCTATCCATTTGTGACTGATGGAGCGCACGTTGTTTGTCCAGCGAATCACGCATAGGCTTCAGCGATGATAAGGAAGCAAAAGCATTATGAATAATAGCGTCGTAGTCAACTTTGGCTAAGCCTTCCACTGTGCCATCCGGGCTAAGTGGAATATTTTTCAGAGCCGATGCAACAATGTTTTCGTAGTCGATATGGGCCAAACCATCCGACAATGCGCCCATTCCCTTATCAAAGGCATTGTTTTTTTCGATAATGGTTAAGAGAATATCGCGGTCGGGTTGTGGGACATCGTCAAGCGAAAGCTCTCCCGACATTACCCGATCGAGCTGACGCTGTAAAGTATCCACGCGTCTGGCGGGTAATTTTTTACCCTTCCAGATAATGTAGCTCACTTTCTGATTGTCGACTATCCCATATTCCGAATTACCGTCGATTTTATGCTTTCGAGTTGCCTTTGGGTGCGGCTGACTCGCATGAGGTGTGGGTTTATCCTGCTTTTGTACAGCATACACGGATATGCTCATCAGCAGGAGAACCGTTGCCAGTGTTAATCCTGCCAAACTACCGTTTGAGATAAAAGGGCGGGTTGGAACACCCAGCATTCGCCGAACCCGATGCAACAGATGCTGCCGTTTGGCCGCAAAAGCCATCGCTAACACAGGGGCTGACTTCTCCTGGATAAGCCTTAACTCTTCTACGCGAGCTAGTGCCTGGGCCAGAATACGCCCGTCGCCCCCGCAGGCTTGTACCGCCAGATCATCGCAGCAATGTTCGCGTTCTTCGCGGACCCGCGCCGATAGCCACCACAAAGCGGGATGAAAGAAGTAGAGCACTTCTACGACCGATTGAAGTAAATTAACGGCGTAATCGTGTCGTTTAATATGAGCTAATTCATGCGCCAAAACGGCTTCTATTTCGCGTATTGTCAGGTTTGTAACCAGGCTAACTGGAAGAAGTAGAACGGGTGTCAAAACACCCACTACCATCGGCACCGCAATCAGGGCCGACTCCCGCACCTGCACGACACTCCGAATGGCTAGCGTAGACCGAAGACGGTCAGTGATTGGCATCCACTTGGTAGTCGTGGGCTGAGTTGCCGTTTTTGTCAGGCGTTGCAAATAAATCCAGCCGCCCGCCAGTCTTACCCCAAACAGAGCTATACCAATAAGATAAATCAGAACAAACTGACTCAGGTGGTTTTCCAGAAACAGCTGCATCTGCTGGTGCCAGGGTAGCGTTTGAACTACGGTCTGCCAGCGAATCGGCATTGTTTTGATGGACAACGTTACTGATCCTCCTAACCCAGTAGAACTAACCGAAGGCTGGTAGCACCATGCCAAGGTTGCGGCCGACAAAAGCAACTGGGTGAGCAGCGTTAACGTCCCTGCCCGGTAGCGCAACGCACTTGACCGATCACGCAACAAATGTAGCACTACGGCTATTAGTAGCACTAGTGCGAACCCCTGCCAAACGGCGTGGAGCAATGTCCAGCCCAGAGCGTTGGCAATCGGACTATTGAGAAAATCAATTAGATTCATTGGCTGAATTGATTTGATTGAGTAAGTCTTTGATTTCGTCTAATTCTTCGCGCGATGCTTTGTTCTGTCCCAATAGTTGCATCACTAATTTTGAGGCCGAACCCCGAAATGCCGTTGCCACAAAGCGATCGACCAGATTTCGCTGGGTATCTTCTTCGCTAACAATTGCTGTGTAGGTATGTGAGCGAGCATCTTCTTGGCGGGACACAAACCCTTTTTCGTGCATAATCTGCATTAACTTTAGAGCCGTCGTGTAGCCGATATCACGGTTCTGGCTCAACTTCTCATGCACTTGCCGCACTGTGCTGGGGCCGTTGGACCAGAGTACATGCAGAATTTCCAGTTCAGAGTCGGTAGGCTTCATAATCTATCTACGAATAATTTCGTAGTAAACATATACGAACGATTTCGTAGATGCAAATTTATGAACAAAAAAGTTTTAGAATTGCTTATTAATGTGGCTGAAAAGTCGCGTATTCCTGAATAAAGCAAGACACATAAAATTTAGCCTTTGGCTCCGAGGCTTTCTAGCAATGCTATAGTATTATATGACAGCAAACCAAACCTTGAATCTTCCGGCCCGACCCACGCGCTCATTTATTGGTGAAACAATTGAGTTGACAAGTTGGGACGCTGTTAAACCCCTTTATGAAGAGTTACTGGATCGAGCAATCGACAATGCCGATGAACTGACGCAGTGGTTAATTGACCGGAGCGAACTGGAATCTTACTTGTCCGAAAATTTTGCGTGGCGGTACATCCGTATGACCTGCGACACATCTAACGAAGCGTTGATTGACCAACTGAATTTCTTCATTGAGGAGATTCAGCCGCCCATGACCACCTTCGG
>JANXVQ010000630.1 GCA_025351545.1 Spirosoma sp. | reverse complement strand
TATAAACCGGTTTTTATGAAACCAAACACACGTTACTTTGTGTCATTTCGACACAGAATGGGTAGTATCAGGTAACATCCACTACTCAGTGACTACCTCAAATTACCAATGATTACAACTACATCAACATACCAAAACATATTGAAATCTTATTACTCAATGTTTCAATATGTTCGTAATACTTTCAGTTTGTGGCTTTTATTGACGCGAATATGCGGATTACTAATGATGTGAAACAATATTCCGCTTAGCACCAAAGCCCCTACAACGGGAAATGTATTGCTGTAAACGCCCCGGTTATTGACTACATCGGCCAACAGATAAACGCCCCCGGCAATGGGAAAGAGTGTACCTGCTGCCGTAACAAACGGAATTCGGCGGTGTAGGTAAATTTTTTGGACTTCATCGAGACGGAACGTTACGGGTTCATCACGGTTCATCACCTGGTTGGCCATCAGTACACTAAATGTGCTATCCGTTACTTCATAAATTTCTTCACGGTATTTTTCGTCCCGCGCTTTGAAATGTACCTCATCGCCAATAAAAAAACGGTGGCGCTGAAAGCCCCCCAGTAAATGGTTTACATCGAAAGCAAGATAGCGTGAGGGACGTAATAAGGCTGTATAAGATGGGCCTTTTCGTTGCAGGAGCTGCTCGCTGGTGAGTGTATCCTGCGGCTGGGCTATTGCGACAGCCACAGTAAGAAAAAACATCAGAACTAAATAGGAACGAAAAATCATACGATTAAGAAACAAATCTGGTGGTTTCGGCAATAAGGCTAAAACTACCAGATTTGTTTCTTAAAAACATGTTGAGATGACAAAGCAATCTGTATCAGTCTCTCTTTTACTCGGTTAGGATTCGGCCTTTGGGGTATTTGATTTCATAGCGGAATGTGAGAATACGATTTTCGCCGGGCTGAAGGGTAAGGCGATAGGTTAGTTTGCCCGTTTCAGGATTTAGTTCAGCCCCGCCAGCATCCGTAATCGACACCTCAATACGGCTATCGGTCGAAACCGGAATCTGGTCATAAACAGTCAGGCTAACGGGCTCCTGGCGCGTGTTGCACAAACTGATGCGATACGGGTGTCCTTTGCGCTGATTACTGCCGATGGTTTTGTGATTATTGACATCCTCGATCTGTTCGCGTTTGGCAATAATTCGCTTGTCGCGCCCCAGAGATAGCCCCGGCGTATCTTTTGTCGGCGGTGCCCGGTGCTCCAGTCTGAGCGAAGGATAATCCGGTATGTAGGAAAATTGTCGTGATTATCAGGAAAATCTTCATAGTGCAGGATGGTTTGGCGGTATAGATTCCATAAAAGGACTTGGCATTTAATTATTTCTGTAAACCAACGAAATAATTCGTCGGCTTGCAGAACTTTGCGGGTATGATTACAGCAAACCAACTTCGAACGTTTACCGAACAAATTTTCTTAGCCATCGGCTGTTCCGAAACCGATGCCCGTTTAGCCGCCGATGTCCTCGTCAGCGCCGACTTGCGGGGCGTCGATTCTCACGGAGTAGCGCGACTGCCGGGCTACATCCGCCTTTACGACAATGGCCGTATCAACCCAAAACCTAACATTCGTGTCGTTCACGAAACGCCGTCAACGGCTGTAGTCGATGGCGACCGGGGTCTTGGTCTCGTTGTTGGCCCCTGGGCTATGAACGTGGCAATTGAAAAAGCCCGTATCGCTGGAACCGGATGGGTAGCTGTGCGAAACTCCAATCACTTTGGCATTGCCGGTTATCATGCGCTGCTAGCTGCAGAACACGATATGATTGGACAGGCAATGACCCACGCGGCCCCCCTTGTGGCACCCACCTTTTCGTTAGATAAACTCCTGGGCACCAATCCTATTGCCGTAGCTATACCGGCCGCAACGGAACCTACATTTCTGGCCGATTTTGCATCAACAGCCGTGGCCTACGGTAAACTCGAAATTCTACAGAGAAAAGGTCAGGATATTCCCGAAGGATGGGCGCAGGATGCCGAAGGCCAGTCCACAACAGATGCGAACGCTATCCGAAACGGCGGGGCATTGCTTCCCCTCGGCACCGACCGCGAACATGGTTCTCACAAAGGGTACGGACTGGGCGCCATTGTCGATATTTTTTCGGGCGTACTGTCCGGCGCAAACTACGGCCCCTGGGTTCCCCCCTTCGCCACGGCGGGATTTATGCAGGCGAATGAAGGCGTTGGCATGGGCACAGGTCATTTTTTGGGGGCCATGCGCATTGACGCGTTCCGGCCCGCCAACGAGTTTAAAACGCATATGGATACCTGGATTCAGCGGTTTCGGCAGGCAAAAGCCATTGAGGGTAAGCGGGTGATGATTCCCGGCGATCCAGAACGAGAAATGGAAGCCGAACGACTTATCAATGGTATTCCGGTGGTGGAACCAGTTATAAAAAGCCTGGAAGAACTCGGCGAACGATTTGGCATACAGTTATAAAAACCTACTACGTAGCGTGGACGGAAACCGATTTGATGTGGTGTCGGTTTCTCAAAACCGACACCACATCAAATCGGTTTCCTAAAAAACCCTTACCCATTATCTATCAACTTAATCTATATGAACTACCGAAAACTTGGCAAGACCGGTTTCAATATTTCCGAAATCAGCTTAGGCACCTGGCAGGTCG
>JANXVQ010000627.1 GCA_025351545.1 Spirosoma sp. | reverse complement strand
CCTACGCCGGCACCGCAGCCGGACAGGGTGCTGTCATTTCCATTCGCCAGGTTATCGACGCTGTGTCGACTAGTCCGCTCGATGTCAATAAATTATCGGCGGCTCGCATCTGGAAGGCGTATATGTTCCACCGCCTGACGGATATCTATGGTGACATCCCCTACTTCGACGCCGGGAAAGCCCTTTCCGACAAAAATTACAGCCCCAAATACGATACGCAACAGGCTATTTACGCCAATCTGTTGAAAGAGCTTGACGAGTCGATTGCGGCTTTCGATGCCAGCAAAACGACTTTCGGTACGGCTGATCTGATGTATGGCGGTGAAATTACCAAGTGGAAGAAATTTGCCTACACGCTGATGTTCCGGCTAGGTATGCGCCTGACGGAAGTGGACGCTACGCTGGCCAAAACATGGGTTGAAAAAGCCATTGCCGGGGGTGTAATTCTGGACGATGCCGACCGGGCAATAATTGCCTATGTTGATGGCTCGCAAACGGCCAGCCGTAACTTCATTGCCAGCGGCCTGATGGCCACCGACTATGTTACACCCGGTGGCGACAATGTAGAAGGCGGCAAGTTTGCCAAAACGTTTATCGACTATTTGAAGAACACCAAAGACCCGCGCCTGAACGTGGTCTCCATTGTATGGACCACTACCGATGGCAAAACGTTCACCGCTGATACGACAACGGCCTTGCAAAGCGGCATGCCGAACGCAGCCTACAATAACTTACCGGCTAATTTCAATTCGTTCTCGGAGCCAAACCCTAACACCCTGTTGAAATACAGCACTCCGCTGATTGTTCTGGGAAATGCAGAAACGAACCTGTTACTGGCCGAAGCCTCTGTACGCGGCTGGGCAAGCGGAACCACCGCCCCTATAGCCTATGCCAATGCGGTAAAAGCCGGTATGCGGCAATGGTCGCTGTTCGGAACGGGCGGCACCATTTCGGATGCCCGAATCAATGCTTACCTAACGGCCAACCCCTACAAAACCAGTGGTACGGTAACACAGCAAATGGAACAAATCCAGACGCAAAAATGGGTTTCGCTATTTCTGGAAGACGAATATGAAATCTTCTCAAACTGGCGACGTACGGGCTATCCGGCTCTTACGCCAACCAACTATCCGGGTAACCTTACCGGCGGCAAAATCCCTACCCGCTTTGTGATTCCAGATTCGGAAGAGACTTATAATAAAACCAACTTCATTGAAGCACGGACCCGGCAGGGCGGTACCAATACACTCTCCAGCGTTGTTTGGTGGGATAAGTAATACTTTGTATTGTGGACGGTCCACCGAAACGGTAGACTGTCCACAATACAAAGCAATTAATCAGTTTCTTGCCTTTATCACATCCTTCTTTTTAATATTTTTTAATAAATTGACAACCATTAAGTTAATTCAAGAGTAAGTTCAACAATAAATTCCTTTTTACTTTTTAACCAACCCATGAGCGCACAACGCCGATCCATTTTAAAACGCCTTTTTGCTTCTGTAGCCGGTGTGGCCGGGTTAAGTGCATCTACCCAAGCACTTGCTGCGCCAACTCCCGAAAAGAAAGTAGCTGGTATCGTAACTCAGGATGACATTCCGCTGTATTCTGGCTCGACCAGGTTTGGCAATCTGGTGTTTGTATCCGGGGCCGGTGCTCACTTCGAGGGCGACATCAAATCGCATACCGACCATGTGCTCAAGGAGATCGAAAAGGAACTGATCAAAGCGGGTTCGTCGATGGAAAAGGTCTTGAAAGTGAATGTCCTGTTACACGACCTCAACGATTATAAAGCCATGAACGAAGTGTATAAAGGCCGGTTTGGCAACAAGCCGCCCGTACGCACAACGGTAGCGACCCACGCGGGTGTCCCCGGCAATTCACTGGTCGAAATTGACTGCATAGCGTATGTGTAGGCCAAAATAGACTCTGGCTGTTTGATATACACACCTAGTTCAAACAGCCGGAGCCTGTTTGGGCCTAATCCCTACAATTAATGAACCGTGTCGCCATCGTTTTAGCCATTTTATTGGGAATGAGCACGACCTATTCGCGTGCCCAACAAAGCGATTCGACAAAGCTGCTTGTCCGAAAAACAGACGATTTTCAGGTCGACGGAAATGGGAATAATGCCAAATGGGCCAAAACCGATTGGGTGCCAATTACCATTCAGGAATCGGCAAGGCGACCGCTGGCGACGAAAACAAAAGTGCTTTACTCAGAGACCGGGCTTTACTTTTTATTTCAGTGCGAGGACCAGAAACTGACGGCAACCATTCAGGAAGATTTTGGAGCCTTATTTAACGAAGATGTGGTCGAGGTTTTTCTATGGCCGGATACGTCGGTGCCGATCTATATCGAGTATGAATTATCGCCGTTGAATTACGAATTAGCGATTCTGGTACCCAATATAAACGGCAAGTTTCAAGGCTGGAAGCCCTGGAATTACAAAGGCAGTTCGAAAACGAAACATGCAACATCGGTACAAGGAGGAGGTAAAGCGAGTAATGCAGTCGTAAATGGCTGGACGGCTGAGTTTTTCATTCCTTACAGTCTGATGAAGCCCCTTGTTTCAGCAATTCCGACTCATGGCACAACCTGGCGAGGAAATCTTTACCGCATTGATTATGACCAGGGTTACCAGACCTGGTCGTGGCAAAAAACGAGTGGCAGCTTTCACGAATTCAAAAAATTTGGAACCTTAGTTTTTGACTAAATCAGCCAATAAAATTTACTCCATCATGCTTAATAGAAGAACCCTTATCAAACGTTTGTCGGCGATGCCGCTAGTAGGCGGTCTTTTCGGTGGCACGTCTCCCCTGCAATCGGTGCTGGCGCCTTTGGCTGCTGCCCCCCGAAATGTGCTTAAAGAACTTGGCCTCCGAACGTTCATCAATGCGGCTGGCACCTACACCGCCATGACGGGCTCACTCATGGAGGACGATGTGGTCGAAACGATTCAGGCATCGTCGAAAGAATTCGTCATGCTGGACGATGTGCAAACTAAGGTTGGTGAGAAAATTGCCGCCCTGACCCATGCCGAATCAGCGGTGGTAACGGCGGGCTGTTTTTCGGCCATGACACTGGGATTGGCGGGTGTGCTTACTGGCATGGACCAGAAAAAAGTGGAGCAATTACCACACCTGGAAGGCACTGATATGAAGTCGGAAGTGATAGCTCAAAAAGCGCACAACATAGGCTACTCGCACGCACTGACCAACACCGGCTGTAAGATCATTCAGGTTGATACGCTGGAAGAAGCCGAAAAGGCGATT
>JANXVQ010000604.1 GCA_025351545.1 Spirosoma sp. | reverse complement strand
GGCCAGCCGGTTATGTCAACAGTTCCGGCTCAGGAGCAAAAGCGGGCATTAGATGTGTTGCTGTCAACCATTGACCCGACTTTCCTGGCACTTCCCAAACCAATACTTGCCTTGATTCCACCCCGCCCATTTCGCTATGATCCCAATCCACGCGAAGTATTCAAACGCCGAACCGGGATTACGTTTGACCCAATGGGAGCGCCCGAAGCAGCGGCTGGCATGACTCTACAGATGTTGTTTAACCCTGAGCGGGTAAGTCGGCTGGTTTTCCAGTCTGCCCTCGATCCTGCTCAAATAAGTCTCGAGTCAATGCTCGATCAGTTGTTGGCTGTTACCTGGTATAAAGTAGATCCAGCGGATGGCTATCAGGCCGAGGTAAAACGGTTGACTGATAAACTATTCTTGCAGAAGCTGATTGATTTGGCCAATAATCAGGAAGTAACATCGCAGGCGCGCGCCGTAGCTTCACTGAAATTAAGCCAGTTGAAGAGTAAACTCAATGCGCCGACGGCGAACCCTAAAACAGCAGCCCACCATATATTTGGAAGCGATCAAATTCGACGGGCTGAAGGTAATATTGGCGATTTACGTCCGACTAGTGTGCTGACGCCACCCGACGGAGCCCCTATTGATCCAGGCCAGGAGTGGCTTTCGCCCGCTTGCGACTGGAAATAATTTTTACTAAAAGAAGGCCGCCTGTTTTATAAAACAGGTGGCCTTCTTTTAGTCCTATCTGTATTTAAAAAACATCATTTTAGCGAACATTATTTTAAGTTTAATTACAATTTAACCAACATTTTATCCCCTCTCTTAGCTTACCGTTATAGTTTTGTTGCAATACAAAAAACAGCAGTAACATGAATACAACTACGAAAGCTGTCTGGGCAGGTGCCCTGTTAGCAATGAGTCAACTTACATTTGCTCAACAATCTGTTACCACCGATACAAATAAATCACCAGCACCAGTCATCATTACATCGGGGCCGGTAATTATTTCTGAGACCGTCACTCAAGCTCCCAAACCCAAACCGGCAGCCGAAAAAAACGAGCTAAAATATAACCTCAACGAATCAGGCACTCATTTTTCCAAGGCCACATTCCTAAATCAGGCGTGGCTCCAGTTCAATCAGAGCAACCCCGGCTCAACCGTCATTGGCGTACCGAAAGATAATACCTTGTCTATTGGTCTGCGCCGAACCCGAATACAGATGTTTGGTCAAATTAGTGACCACGTTTTTCTGTATTTCCAGTTCGGGATGAACAACTTCAACTACCTGAATGGTGGGTTCAATCAGACGGCTTCGTCGCAACGAAAAGTGCAGGCTTTTTTCCACGATGCAGTTGGTGAATATTTGGTTTTTAAAAACAAAAATTACCTGAACATTGGTGGCGGCCTGACAATTGTCAACGGGCTTTCGCGGTTTAGTGCGCCTAGCGTGGCAACCATTATGACTATGGATGTGCCGGTATTTGCCCAGGCTACGGTAGACCAAACGGATGAATTTTCCCGCAAATTGACCTTATATGCCCGCGGGCAGGTCGGGCATCTCGACTATCGTGTGGCCATGAGTGATCCATTCCCCATTCAAACCAATGGTGCAGCACTTCCAGCCTACGGACCAAATTCTATTTTTGCCTTAAAAGGCCACAACAAACAGTTCCAAGGCTTATTTATGTGGCAATTCTTCGACAAGGAAGCTCACCAGGCACCTGGCTACAATACAGGCACTTATCTCGGCGCGAAGAAAGTTTTTAACCTCGAAGCGGGATTTATTACGCAGAGAAATGCGATGGTGCATGTATCAGCACCTGGAGATACAGTTTATGAAAACATGAATCTGTGGTCGGTGGCTTCGTTCCTGGATATGCCTCTGAACAGAGAAAAAGGAACCGCAGTTAACGCGTACCTCGGTTATTTCCACACAGATTATGGCAAAGACTACATTCGTTTTAATGGTGCGCTGAACCCCGCCAGCGACATTGCTGCGGCTCAACGCCCCGGCGCTTTGGGCGGTACACAAGGAAATGCCTTCCCAATGTTCGGTACGGGTAGCGTGATATATGGTCAATTTGGCTATCTGATGAAACGGGATCTGTTTGGCGCTGGCAACGGCACACTTATGCCCTATGTACAGGCACAGATTGCCAATTATCAGCGTGTAACAAATACGCTCGGGGTTTATAATATCGGCCTCAATTACCTGATTAAGGGCCACAATGGCAAGCTCACACTCGATTATCAGAACCGGCCTTATTATGATCCATCATCCGGCACGTCACAAATCTCTGCGGGTGGTCGGCGGGGTCAGTTAACTTTACAATACCAAGTGTTTATTTAAGTAAAATGAGTGTGAAAAGTTTGTGTGAAAGAAGTTGATTTACACAGAAAATCCCCGCTGGTATCTGGCGGGAATTTTTCGTTAGAACTCATCCTTCTCATTTAGTCATTGTTTCCTGACAAGCATCTACTGTCATAGCTTGCATATCACGTTTGGCCGTGTTCTCGGTCATTTCCGATAGTTCCAGACGGGTTCGGGTAATACTTGACT
>JANXVQ010000573.1 GCA_025351545.1 Spirosoma sp. | reverse complement strand
TTTGACAATGGATGGGCATTTTTGTGTATCAAAACATTTCCCTGTTTAGCTCACAACACATTAAGCATTGTGAGCTAAACAGGAATCCAGAGATTGCATACAGAAAATAAGTATCTGTAGAACTAGAAAATAACAGTCAGTACTGCCGGGATTTGACTTTTGAAGAAACGACAGCGCTGAAAGCTTTTTCATTTTTAAAGCTTGTCGTGTCGTTAGCCTATCAATGGCAGTAAAGATGTCAATAAACTTACGATTAACGGTAAACATGAGTTTGGTTAGCCACTAGGGGTGAAGTTCAAAACTGCCCCGAATGCCGCATTTCAAGCTCCTCAAGCGTACTGGCAGCCAGTCGGATGCAATCGACATCGCTCCATGTCTCCCTCAAAACTTTCCTGTAAAAACTGTTTCAACCAAATTCAGCCGTTTAACTTGACTGTAGTAGTGATATTCAGAGGTATTGTTAAGTTTACTTCATCACAACAATTTTATTCGCCTTTATTAATCCCGGTTGCCAGTGATGGTCCTTCTGTCGCAACATTAAACCACAGACAACCGGTGCGCCGAACAAATAGAAAAGAGGGCTGCCCGCTTGTCGAAAGGCTATATTTTGGTTTTAGATCAGAAAGGGGATAAATCAAGGTCCCTTTAGAGTCAACGAGGAAAGGCGACTTCCAAACTTTCCAATGGGCTCTGAAATTTGTTGATAAAAAGTATATTTGCAATATAAATCTACTTTTTTAAAAAAAAAGTAGATTTATATTGCAAATATACGTAAAGTTTTTGTTCAATTTCAGTTATAGAAAGAAGCGAACGTTTTTTTTACATTAAAATTGTTATTATTAATTTCAACTCAGTTTTTAAGTGACCAGACCGTCGGCTCTTGTTCTCTGTTATCCACCTATTTTCCGGGTCAGGACAGGATCGACATTTCGGTCATCAACCCTAAGCAAAGCCATAATTTTGCCAAGATGCAGCTATCGGTGACCAGAACTGCTTCCCAGGATGAGGTATTGTCAGCCGAGTAGGGTAGTTTAGTTTAATCGCCTGTGTGTCAGATGAGTAGTGATAGCTTGTTGCGCCTTCGCCAAAAGCGAACCTTACTCGGGTAGTATCAAAAACAACGTACCATACTCCGGAATTTACAACATTGATTTGCTTCTCCACTGGTTAACGATACCTCAACTGAGCAATGTGTACTGACTATGATTGAGGGCTTTGATATAGCCCTGGCTAGCTTGAGCTTGATAGGTTTTTCCTGACCCGTGCGCTTAGGTGACCCACTGGGGTCGGTCGCTCACAATTTGTGAGGGTTCTAAGTTACACGACTATTTTGAAATCGCACAACGGTATAAATCTAGAGGCCCGCGTGCGGCTAATTCATCGCGTTTATGCCTGCGTGAAACGAAAAATATATAGACTTTCATTCCTCCGTTGTTGCATGGACTATAGAAATCGGTCCGATTTCAACTCTTCGGGTGCATTTGCCGTTTCGTACAAAAACTGTTACTTTGGCGATGCGATTAATAACAGAAATAGCGTGAAAGTAGGGCCAGGTTTGTAAGCGAGTTATTTTTTATTATCAAACTTATAAAAATACGGCTTATCCTTGGTAAGGGTTTCCGGGCCTGTTCTCCCTTACCATTGGGATTCCCGTATTTGGCAAAATTTGTCCAGCTATCGACCATCCGTTCGCTAAGCACGAAGTCAGCATCAGTCATCGGTCTTCAAGTGCGGCCAAGCGTATGAAAGATAGACCGGAATTTTCCAGAATGGAGCGCTCCGGCATCGTCACCCGGAACTTCAGGAGAAAAATCATATGCATAAGCAAAGGTGCCCTGCTTCTCCCGAACCAGGCAAAGGCACCAACGTGTCGGGTGGCTTTATTGGCTGAGTGTATGGTCCTGTACGCTACGTCGTCGGGGGAAGTCAGTACCAGTTCGGCTTCGTTCCAGTATTTAAAATACGCGGGCGATGATCCGATGTTTAAAAATAAATGGAGCAAATTTGATTACCGATAAATTGCAAAACACATCGTTATCCTTGAAAACAAACGTATTTCATATCATTTGCTTTGTTCTGCTCAGCTTCCCGGCGTTGGCTCAGATGCAACCGTTTGCTTTGCAAGAGGTGAGGCTGGCAGGTGGGCCGTTTAAGAACGCGCAGGATGTTGACCTCAGGTATATCCTGGCGCTGAACCCGGATAAACTGCTGGCGCCCTACCTGATCGATGCCGGGTTGCCGATGAAAGCCCCGCGCTACGGCAATTGGGAAAGCTCGGGGCTG
>JANXVQ010000565.1 GCA_025351545.1 Spirosoma sp. | reverse complement strand
AGAGGCAATTCGTGGGCAACTTTTCTCACAGATTAACGGGTTGGTTGGGAACGAAGCCGCTAAACAGATTCAGGAAATGATTAAGAGCGTTGGGCTATCCGGCAAAACCAACACGGCCCTTGTATTCGGTATCGGCACACTGCTGATAGGGGCAACCAGTATATTCGTCGAGATTCAGGATTCGATAAACATGATCTGGCGGGTAAAAGCCAAACCCAAACGGGGGTGGTTAAAATTGCTCAAAGACCGGCTGTTATCATCGTCCCTGGTGGTCAGTTTAGGATTCCTGCTGATGGTTTCGCTGGTTATCAACGGAATGGTACTGGCTATGAGCGATATTCTAAGCCGCTTTTTACCCGGCATAGGTGTGTATCTGATCAGCGCGTTTACTTTTCTGGTTAGTATGGCTGTTGTCACGGCCCTGTTCAGTATCATTTTCAAGGTACTGCCCGACGCCAAAATTTCCTGGAAAGATGTACGCTGGGGTGCTTTTTTTACGGCTTTACTGTTTATGCTGGGGCGTTATGTCATTGGTTTATACATCGAAACAACCAGTACCAGTTCTGCCTATGGAGCCGCCGGGTCACTGATCGTTATTCTGACGTGGATTTACTACACAGCGGCCATTCTCTATTTTGGTGCCGAATTCACCCTGGCCTATGCCAATCATTTCGGCATAAAAATCGCACCCGCCGACTATGCGGTATACGTTGAGCAAACCGAACGCGAACGGGACGTTGACACAATTCCAATTCAGAAAAAGGTTGACGAAAGTAAAAAGTAAAAGCGCCCCGTTATTCCATATGAAATACTCGCGGCAGAGATACAACTACCGGTGAATTATCGGGATTCGTTTCCATTAAATCAGCCATGTAGGCCCACCACCGTTGCATAATGGGCAATTCCGGTAAGGCTGAGGTTGTATGATTGGCAATTCGCCTTTGAACAGCAAAAAGCGTTCCGCTGGCGCGGTCGAGGTAGATGGAATAGTCGCGAACACCCGCATCGATCAGAGCCGCTGACAACTCTGGCCATATTTCGTCGTGCCGACGTTGGTATTCAACCTCAACGCCCGGTTTCAACTTCATTATAAAGGCAATTTCTTCCATGTTGATTAGGTAGAGAGAATGCTGATTCTTATGATTAATATGTTTCCTGTGATGTAATAAACGGCTCTGGCCAGATGTTATCGGGTCGCGTTTTGTTGGTTACAATTTCCTTGCCGGGGTCGGGCCACGATTTCATGAAGTACTCGTTGGCCAGTGTCATTTTTGCCAGAATTTCCTTTTTCCCGGGAGGTTTCTGCGCCTTCGCGGATAGGGTAATTGCCACACTGAGCACCAAAATTCAGCTAACATACTATCTGAATATCCTGGCGGTCAGGCAGGTAAAAGGAAATTAATTCGCGGCTGTGTGAGCCGTATATTTTTTAAGTTCAACGCAATCGCCCGGCATCACATGCGAATTCCAGTACTGATGGATAGCTAAGGCAGCTCCCAATGCCGACGCCTGCGCCACCGATGCAGCATATACTTCGATGTCGGGAAACGCGATAGCTAACAGATTCATATATATAGGATTCTTACCAAAACCGCCATCTACAAAAATCCGTTTTACAGTGCTCCGGCGGGGTGAAATATCAGCCAGTACGAGGTTCGTAGAAATCAACTGTTGTGAAACAATGTCGAGAACAAGCTGATGGTAGGCTTCGTCGTAGGCGGTAAAATCGGACAGTTGCCGCTGTCCGAACAGTGACCCCTGCATAGAGAGTAATTGTTTTCCCCTGGCATCGTTCTCGGTCGTTACCTGACCAGCGTGCTGCCGCAATTGCTCAATAATGTCTGGATTATACCCAACCCGAACATATTGATCAACCGCAACATGGAAATGATCGGCCAACCGTTTTACCTGCTGCTCATGTTCATAGCCCGCAAACAAACGGGACGATTTGACCGGCTGCCCTTTGTAGTGCATGTAGTTGAGGCAGTCGTACTGCAACTCCTCCGGTGTCAGCGGACTACTGTTGAAGGGATTCATACTCACGCACCACGTTCCGGTTGAAATCAGTACGAAAGGTTCCTTGAAAGAAGCCAGATACGGAATCAGAGCCGCCGAACTGTCGTGCAAGCCAACGCCTACCTGAACGGACACATCACCAACAGTTATAGGGCGAGTTGAATCAGACGGGACGATGGGTGCCAGACGCGTATCAATTTTTTCGTGGCTAACCCATCTGTGATACTGCTGCCGGTCAAAGTCCCAGAGCATGGTATGGCAACCGATACTGGTTAAATCAGAAACCGGCCAGCCGCTCACCACAAAACTCACATATTGCGGTAAGTGCAGCGAAAAGGCCAGTTTTTCAAATAAATCAGGCTGCTCATATTTAAAACGGTATACCTGAAGTCCTGAATTTAAATTACCAAGAGAGGGAGACGCCGTTTGCCGTGTTATGGCTGATTCCGGGCCATAGGCATCGAAAAATTGCTGTAATAACGGCGCTGGATATACTTTGAGGTAATTATAGAGCGGACTAAGCGGTTGTCCATCTTTGTCAATATGGACAATACTAGCCCCATAAGCCGAGAAATTTATGGCCTGAATGGAGAATTCAGCCAAGGCCAGCACCTCAGCCAGCGACGACTTCACCCAGCTTATTAATTGGTCCAGGTCTTCGCAGGAATCACCTTCATGATCAGTGATCTCGGCAAACTGCTCCGATTTCTCCCAGACGATTCGGTATTGTTCGTCAAAGAGAAACAGCTTTTTATTCGTCTTACCGATGTCGAAGATGGCAATAACATTCATGAATGATAACCGGGTCGCCGGTGCGATTATAAATGATAAATTATGAATGAGTTCACATAAGCTATTCATTATTTATCATTCATCATTATTTCAAAGTCCCGTTGCTACGGTTTTTGCGCCCCGTTCGCCAATGAGTTGCCGACGGACATTTAATTGTCGATATAATGCCAGCGGATTCAACGCTCCACCCGCCCGACGCTGGGCCTCGGCGACCAACGGCCGAACATCGGTCCGAAACGCATCCTGTAAAATTTCCTGGGCCCGAACCGGATCGTTGGCTTCACGCGCTTCTTCGAGAGCGGCACGGTCTACCAACAGAGCCTGTGCATAGGCTAGTTGTATAGCTTCTACTGACTGAAGCAGGTCTTCGAGCGGATCTTTCACGTTGTGGCTGGCGTCGATCATCCAGCCGAGGTCTTTGGCGTGGTTCATGCCACGAGCGTCCAATCCGTCTACTAATTCCAGAAAAATCAGGAACAGTTGATAGGGCTTGATACTGCCCGCTGTGAGGTCGTCGTCGCCGTATTTGGAGTCGTTGAAATGGAATCCGCCAAGTTTTCCCTGATGCAGCAAAATAGCCACAATCTGTTCGATGTTTGCATTGGGCAGGTGATGACCCAAATCGACAAGCGTGTAGGCTTTCGGCCCGAGTTTATTGGCATACAGGAAACTGCTGCCCCAATCGCCAACAGTCATCGAATAGAAATTCGGCTCAAAGGCTTTATACTCAACAAACAGTTTCCAATTGTCAGGTAGAGCTGCGTATATTTCTTCCAGACTCGACAGCGTACGGTCGAAGGCTTTCCGGAAATTAAGTTGACCCGGAAAGCACGAACCGTCTGATAGCCAGATAGTCAACGCATCGGAACCTAAGGCCACACCATGTTTAATAACCTCAATATTATGTTCGATAGCCTGCCGACGTACGGCAGGATCGGTATGTTGCAGCGACCCGAACTTGTAGGTCAAGGCCTGATCAGGCTGGTCTTGAAACGTGTTGGAGTTCATGGCATCGAAGCGCAATCCATGCTGAGTTGCCAGTTGTTTAATAGCTTCGGCATCGGTCGGAATATCCCAGGGGATGTGCAGAGAAATGGCCCCACTAGCGCGGTTCAGCGCATGCAGCAAACCCACGTCCTCGATTTTTTCTTCCAGCGAACGGGGTTCGCCCCCACTTGGGAACCGTCCGAAACGGGTTCCACCCGTGCCCAGCGCCCAGCTTGGAATTGCAATTTGAAACTCAATAAGTTTCTGGATAATGGGCTCAGCGGTAGCGACCTCCTGCGTCCAATAGGAAAGTTTGCGTTGGTGACCTTCCAGTTGGCTCTGGTTATAATCAGCAATATAATCCGGTTCGAGTTTCATGAGGTTTAGAAATTTTATGTATCCATTTTATGGAATTTCAGTCATATTGCCATTTACCCGATCTATCAGTCCACACATTTATGTGTGGTTTCACAAAAAATCGTTCATTTACCAACCATCAACCAACCGTTTTAACGGTTTAACTCCGCTATCCTGGTGAGCCATTCCAAATCCAAAATCTGGGTTCACGCCGTTTTTTCTACCAAAGACAGGCAACCAATTATTCAATTGGCCATTCAATCAACGGTGCATAACGAACTACAAACTCAACTTGTTGACATTGGCTGTTTTGTTGACTGTATTGGCGGGGTGGCGGACCATGTTCATCTTCTGCTTTTACTCAATCCGAAAAAATCTATTGCCGATGTTTTGAAGCAAATCAAAGGCGGCAGTTCACACGCATTTAATCAAGTCAAACTGACGGCAACGCATTTCGCCTGGCAAACTGGCTATGGTGCATTTTCAGTTAGTGAATCGCATGTGCCACGGGTTAGGGTATATATCCAGCGTCAGCAAGAGCACCATCGAAAACAAACATTTTTGGATGAGTATACCCGATTTATGGATCATTATGGGTTGCCAAACGATGATGTTGGATAGTCTGAAAACCGTTGAAACGGTTAAAAATGATTCGTAAATCGGTCTGTTGAACCCACAAATAAATTTGTGGGCTGATAGGTTCCGTGGTGTGT
>JANXVQ010000563.1 GCA_025351545.1 Spirosoma sp. | reverse complement strand
CCCTGAAAGGATAAGCTTATACGTGACTAATGGTAAGCCAATTAAAAATAATGTTAGGCCGTTTATTAAACAATTGAGCAGATTTAAAGCAAAAGTTTTGACCATAGAGGTACAAAGAGCACTGAGATTCAGATGTATTGTTATTAACAATTTAAATCTTTGTGCTCTTTGTGACTCTGTGGTCAAAACTTACAGAATTACTTAACACTATTTACGATTGTATTTGACTCCATCGGAGTCAAATTGTAAAGGTCTACCATAAATATGCCTAGTTTATTAAGGCGCTATAACGCCATTTGCTTTCAATATTTTATGGAAAAACGAGACGTGATAGGGTAATGAATTTTCCCAATAATCCCAGGTGTGAGCGCCGGGGTGTTCGGTATAATCATGGGGTGTCTGATTGTAAACCAACCGCCGATGAAGCTCGCGATTGGGTTCAATCAGGAAATCATCGACGCCACAATCAATGATCAGGGGTAATCCATTGACCTTCATCTTATCGGTCATATTAACCACCGAATTAGCCGCATACAAGTCTGGCGTTGCCCCAACCGGCCCCAGAATCCGTGCAAATCGGGGAGCGATCTGTGCAGCAAAATCGGGCGTTATTTTCCAATGAGTAACCGACAAATCCAACGCGCCACTCATACTACCGGCTGCGCAATAGAGGTCGGGGTGGCGTGTCGACAGGTACAACGCCCCGTGTCCGCCCATGCTTAACCCCGTGATAACCCGGCCTTTCCGGTCCCGAATAGTGCGATACGTATTGTCAATCTTCTCGATAACTTCTTTCATGATATACGTTTCAAACTGGCTGTCTTTTTGAAACGGACTGTCCAAGTAACCACCTAGTGGCTCGCCTTCCGGGGTCACGATAATCAGGCTATACTGATCGGCCAGATTTTGCAGCAGCATCTTGTCGGGCGTCTTGGTAATCCAGTCGCTAAACTTGCCGCTTCCGCCGTGCAGCAGATATAAAACCGGATACGCCGTTTTGCCTTTAGCATAGGTGTTGGGCGTGACGACTACCGCCCGCAAATTCTTCTGCATGACCACCGACGGAATATCCAGCGAATCGACTTTGGCACCAAAAACCAGTGTACAGAAGCTTACCAGCAGGCTGGTCAATAAGAAACGCAGGTTCATAGTCAGTGTATCTAAAGATTTGTTACAGAATGGTTTTTGAGTGAGGTTGATTCATCAATCACATTACCGAAAAAGCATCGGCGCGTACTCATTCAGGTATTGCCGCCAGTTAATCCAGGTATGTCCACCGGAGCTTTCTTTATACTGGTATTTGATCTGGTGCTTGTCGAGCAGAGCCAGCGTTTTCTTGTTGGCATCCATCACAAAATCGTCTTTGCCAATACCAATCCAGAACAGTTTTTTGTTTCTATTGAACGTGGGATCATTCAACACCTTAGCGTATTTGGTTTCGGCTTCATCAATAGATGATCCGAAAAAACCGGAGCTAAAAACGCCTACATAATCGAACAATTCGGGCCGGGTCAGCGTAACATCGAGCGTTTGAAACCCACCCATCGACAAGCCCGCTAACGCCCGGTTTTCGCGACTAGGCAATGTTCGGTACGTTTTCTCAACATACGGCATCACGTCCTTAAGAAAATCATTGGCAAACATAGCCCGCATGTTATTTAGCGCCTGAGCATCCAGGCCGGTTGTAGGCGGCATAGGCATACTGCCGTTTGGCATGACCACAATCATTGGTTTGGCCTGTCCGGCAGCGATTAGATTATCGATAATAAACCCGGCCCGACCAATGCTGTTCCAGCCCGAATCATCGTCGCCACCGCCATGCAGTAAATAAAAGACGGGGTATTTTGTATTGCCCTTTTCGTAACCCGGTGGCGTATACACGTGCATCCGGCGCATCATATTGAGCGAACTCGACGAATACCATACATCCCGTACTTCGCCATGTGGCACGGGTTTGTTATCTTCGAAAGCGGTTTCGGCACCCGGCACAACCATCACATTTTCAAGGCTATTAATGCCTTGCTTAATGACCGCATTTTTTGGATCCATCGTCCGTACGCCATCCACTGTTAACGTGTAGGTGTAATAATCCGGCCGGAGCGGTCCAGTTGTCGTTGACCAAACGCCCTGGTCGTTTTTGGTGAGACTAATTGGTTTATTAGTCGGATTAAAATCGCCACCTACCGTTACTTCACTTGCTTTGGGCGCGTAAATCTGGATAGCTACCCGCTTATCGTCCATTACCTTTGGCGACTTCAGCGTATCGTTGGGCGTTGGTGTTCGCTGGGGCATTTGTGCCATCGCACCCGACGTAATCAATGATGTACACAGGGCCAGCAAAAAGCCGCGAGTGTTAGTTAGGGTTTTCATATAAAGGATTTTGA
>JANXVQ010000527.1 GCA_025351545.1 Spirosoma sp. | reverse complement strand
CACCAGAAGCAGGGAAAACTATTGCCCTGGGCGGCTACTCAATGGCTCATCGAGAAGCAACAGCAACAGAGCCGGGGCCTTCGACTCGACAATATCCTCTTGCTGATTATTCGTTGCCTGCTGTTGGTATTACTGGCCATCTTGCTCGCTCAACCCATCCTGAACTGGTTTAATAAACCACCAACTATTCAGAAAGTGCATCTGGTACAGCCCAACACGGCCGTTTCCAACAACTTTAAGTTTGAACTAACAGATGCACTAAAAAAGGGCGAACGGGTTATTTGGGCAACAGACAAAATAGAACCCATAACGGAACAACTTTCGTTGCCTCAGACACCAACGCCATTCAACTCGTTAGGGCTGCAAACGGCGCTCAACAAGCTGGACAGCAAGAACACCGAACTTCATCTGTATTTCATTAACAACCAGTCATTAGCAAGCACATCGACGATCATAGTTCCTGTACAATTCCGGTTACACTCCCTGATTGATTCGGTTCCCCAACTCCGCCCGTATCTGGTTGCAAAAAACGACCGGAAGCTTTTCATCAATCGGGCGGGTAAGCTGGTTAGTGTTCCGGTTCTTGACCCAACCTTAAAGTTTCCGTCAGTATCCGCGCATTCCGGGCCTATGCCGGTGTTGCTCAAGTACAAAAACGGGCGGGAGAAACAAACCGTAAAAGCCGCCCTCGAAGCGCTGACAGATGTGTATGCACTTGATCTAACGATTGACGAAAAGCCCGTTCTAAATCGTACTTATTCGTGGGTACTGACCGATGATCTACCCGCAAAGGCTTCAGCACAAGCGCTTTACATTGTTTCGGAAATAGCGCAATCGGCAAGGCCGGCAAATGTGATTTTTACGAATGAATCGCTGACACCCCAAACATCAGAACTGGTTTCTACGGGGCAGTTGCCGGAGTGGTTGGGGACGAAACTACTACGACACTACGGCCTCAGAATAAATAACTTGCCGTTGAGTCGGCAGGATATTAAAACGTTATTTATTGCGTCAACAAAACCCACGACGGAGCAACATGCGGGCGTTCAAAACGTATTTCTGCTCTTTTTTGTCGTTTTATTACTCTTTGAACGCTGGCTCGCCTTGACTAAAAACGCATGAACGAACTGAAACGCCTTGTCTCGTCGGTCACGTACCAACTTTATGCTAACGCCCTGTTGCGCTGCCTGTTATTGGCGGCATCAGCTTATCTGATAATGGCAACGTTTACAGGTCCATCTATCTGGCCGGTTTTATCTGGCGTAGCCGGATTTGGCGTTGGTGCCTTTTTAAACAAACTCTATCAGGACAAAAAGCCACAAGCCATTCGGCTCATTCACCAGACGGTTGGCGATGTGGAATACAGCTTACCACTGCTAACGAAGTCTCAACTTAATCTGGCCGAACAATTGCAACTGGACCGACTAAATAGTCAAAGCCAAAACGTTCGAACGCCGGTTGTGCTGCTGGCGAAAGCCGGTCAATACGCCATATTCCTGGTCATGGCACTAGCTGTCTACTTCGGCTATCCGTTACTAAAAAATGACGCCATAAACAGCCCTAAAAGGCAAGGTTTTCTGGCGGCTTTTACACCGGACAGCAAGCCGGTTGCACCAACGTTTCAATCGGCAGTTTTACGCATTCAGCCGCCAGCGTACACACGGCTTCCAGAAATCAACTCCAAAAATTTAAATGCGTCAAGCGTTGTTGGTGCCGCTCTATCCTGGCGTTTACAGTTTAACGACAACAAGAAACTATCGGTGCGATTGGTAAACGGTCGGGGTAAGGAATTGGCTTTTCACCAGGATGGTGATGGATATACGTATCAGGATCGGCTTATAAACTCGGGATTATATGCCATTAAGGCATACTGGCATGTGAGTCAGCATAAAGATTCACTCATTTACCAGTCCGATTTTTACCGTCTCGAAGCGCGTCCCGATCTGGCTCCCAAAATTGAGCCGGATTCAAAAGAATTATATCGTTTTCACTATCTCAAAGACCCAAAAAAGCTGACGATTGCAGCCCGCATCTCCGATGATTTTTCTGTCTCGAAAACCTTTCTTGTCGCCACGGTAGCGCGCGGTTCCGGCGAAAATGTGAAGTTCAGAGAAGTGAAATTACCGCTGGGACAGGCTAATTTCAAGGATGCAAAAGTGTCCAAAACTCTCGACCTGAACGAGCTAAAGTTTACACCGGGCGATGAGCTGTATTATTACTGGGCTGCTTACGATAACCGCCAACCCGAACCGAATTTCACCAAATCAGATACTTACTTTTTGGTCTACAAAGATACCACACAAGTAGAAGAAAGTGAGTTGGCAACAATGGCCGTTAATATCATGCCGGAATATTTTCGGAGCCAGCGACAAATTATCATCGATACCGAAAAGATGATTGCAAGTCGAAAAAAGATGACCATTAAAGGGAATACCACTCACCAATTTAAAAGCCAATCAAACGAAGTAGGTTTCGACCAGAAAGCGCTCCGTCTGCGCTATGGTCAGTTTCTGGGCGAAGAGTCCGAGTCATCAGCAGGCGGTGGACACATCGAACCTACCGACGATAAGGGCGACCCGTTGAAAGGCTTTGTTCATGACCACGATAAAGGAGAAGAACACGCCGAAGCCCCCCATCACGAGGAAGAGCATCATCACGATCACGGACCAGATAATCAACGGGAAGGTAGCCAGGACCCTATTGCGGCTATGATGGAGCAGTATGTTCACTCCCACGATAATGCAGAAACCAACACATTCCACGAACAGTCTACGCGGGCTTTGTTAAAAATGGCGTTAGAAAATATGTGGCAGGCGGAATTGCATTTACGGCTTTACGAGCCGGAAAAAGCCTTGCCATTTGAGCAGGAAGCCCTGAAATACTTGAAACTGTCGCAGCAAAAAGCGCGGTCTTACGTTAAGAAAACTGGCTTCGATCCTCCTCAGACGAAAGAAAAGGAAACCCGCCTGACGGGTGAAATGAAAAATGTAACGTCGGCTTTTAATCAGGAACGAGTCTATTCTCAACAACGTATTGAGTTGTTAGTAGCCCAGGCGCTCGGTTATCTGGACCTCCCGAAACCCAACACCCAACAGCGGCAAACGCTGCGGCAACTTGGTAACGCGCTGGCTAATGGAGTGGTAAATAGTGGACTTCAGAATTGGTCGGTGCTGGCTTCGCTGCAGAAATTAGCTGGTGGCAAATCGCTCACCAACGCCGAGAAAGGGCAATTGAAAACAAAATTATACACCTTAACTGGCACGTCGGAGCGAACCGGTCCGTCATATGCCAGCGACCGAAGCCTGCAACAAGCTTTCTGGCGGCATATAAAACAGCCCGGTAAATTACCTGATAACAATGCAAATAAGTATCAACTGGACCGACCCCATTAATTGGCTTATTGCGCTGGCCTTGCTCATCCTGTTAACTGGTCAGTTCTGGCTCATTGCCCACAATCAATCGCTATCCAGCAATCGAAAATCGCTTCGGACTGGACTAAACCTACTGCTCTGGTTGCTGGTGGTCGGTTATTTGCTGCAACTTCATTGGCCGGTACAACGCTCTCCGACTCACGCGTTGCTAGTTGGGGATGATGTGCCGGCAACATTTTACCGACAGATAAAAGACAGTCTGCATATTCAGGACAGCTTTACCAGTCAAAATCTAAAAGATGACTATGACTCGGTAACATTGGCAGGACAGCAGTTTCCGACCGAAACTCTTACTAAATTAAGCAACTCGTCCGTACAATGGGTGCCGTACAGCAAACCAGACCAGTTGCAGGACATTCATTGGAAAGGCGTGGTTCGACAGGGAGAAATCCAGCGGGTAACCGGTCGAATTCAGTCGTCGGAGAAGCAGTTATTACGGCTTCGGTTCGGTAGCCAGACGTTAGATAGTGTAGCGCTGAATAAGGGCGATAATACGTTTGCCCTTCAATTTCCGGCCTTTTCGCGCGGACGCAGCCAATGCGAACTGGTGCTGGGGGGGACAACACCACTCGATACGATTCGCTTTTTTAGCCGCCTAACCGAGCCGCTTTCAGTGCAAATTTTACTTAATAATCCTGATTTCGAAAGCAAAACGCTGGCCGACTGGTTAGGGAAACAGGGTCACACGGTGCAGGTAACCACAACGCTTTCCAAAAATATCAATAGTAATGTCAGCATCAATAAAGTTGGAAAATCAGCGAGAAAGACGACACCAGATCTTATCATTACTGAACCGACCAATGCCGCCAGTGTGACGGTAAAAAAAGCCATTGCCGAAGGCAAATCAGTATTGTTTATCAATATCACGAATCCGGAAACCGACAGCCGGGCCATTAATCAGGCATTGGGTAGCCAATGGCAAGTCAGGAAAATATCCAATGAGCCGGTCATCTTGGTTGGCAACGGACTAAATGCACTCCCCTACCGCTTCAGGGATAATCTGAATCAGCTTTCGGTCTCGGGTTATCCGGTAGCCGTGCAACAAACTACCCAAAACGGATTCGCCGGGCGTGTAGGCATTAGCTTGTTGCAGGAAACATTTCCGTTATCGTTGAGTGGCGATAGTGTGGCGTATAATCGAATTTGGACGGCTGTGCTAGCTCGTCTTTCTCATTCAGATAAGGGTTCGATTCAGGTAAATGCGCCTGTGTATAGTGGTCTGCAACAGGAAATTTCTGTCAACAATTCTGGCAGTTCATCGCCATTTATGCTGGTTGGTCAGGATACGGTATCGGTAGCTCGATCACCCATCAACGAACGCTCGGCAATGGGTTCTTCCCTGTTTGGACATGCGGGCTGGCAATCGGTGCAGGATTCGCTGGCCATTTATGTTAATGCCCATAACTCAACCGATGCAGTTGCCAACCGGCAGCTCATTAGCCAATTTATGCTAGCTCGTTCGCTCGATCAGTTGGGAACCAAACCGCTTACTCGAACAATAACGGCTCAACTACCAAACTGGGCGTGGTTGTTGTTGATTGTTGCTTGTTTAACAGCCCTTTGGGTAGAGCCGAAATGGTTATGAAACACAGAAGAGCAAACCAATGTACTAAGTGAAGTAATTACGCAGAATTAACCCGAACTTTGACAAAGCTGATAACTCTGATGATCAATGGAATATAGTACCAGCTTTGTCAAAGTTTTTGCACGAATACATAAAGCTATGGTTTGTCGCCACAGCGTTTCTTCCATTCACTTTTAAACTTTTGTCGGTCTTCGTCGCTCATGTGACGTAATTTTTCACGCCAGTTTGGTGAGCCGTCGGGCCGTCCGTCCAAAGGAGACCGGCCAGCGGGTGGGCCAAACTTGAAGCCTCCTAACAGAATTCTCGATAGAATTAACAAGCCCACTGCCTGCCAGTAAGTAACAGATTTAACCGGCACCACGGCGACCAGTACATTGTTCCACAGCCAATACACCGCAAATGAAACGGCCAGCAATGCCAGCAGGATGAATAACGGGAAAAAAAATCGTCTTCGCCCATAATGGGTTCTCATAGCCTTACAGTTTATCGAGTTCGTCGTATAGGTTTTGTAATCGCTTACGCAAGTGCTGAACAGCGTATCGTTTTCGGGAAATAATGGTTTTCAGGTTCTCACTGGTTTGGTCGGCGATTTCCTGCAACGTTCTATCTTCCAGTTCGTTCTGAACAAAAACCGTTCGCTGATTTTCGGGCAACTCATCCAGCGCCCGCATTAGCTCTTCCCAAAAAATATCTTTAAAAAACTGATCTTCGGGTGTTTCAGAATCAGCCAGCAGAATTTCTCTGAAACGAAAATCGTCGTCGTCATCGTCGCTCATCAAATCGGATAAGCTATCTTCTTTCTTCCTGCGATAGGTATCGGTTATTCTATTTTTAGCAACCTGAAAAAGCCATCCGCTCATACTTTCGATTCCGTCGAGGTCAACCACTTTAGTGAGTTGATACCAGACATCCTGCAAGATATCTTCGGCATCTTCATCTGATTTCACCTGTCCACGAATAAACCGAGACAGCCGATTTCCGTACTGTTTGACTGTCTCGATTATATTTCGTTTGGGCGTCTCGGCCATATTAATAAAGTAAACTTACTCGCAACGTTACGATTGAGCACGTTTTTCCAGGTCC
>JANXVQ010000521.1 GCA_025351545.1 Spirosoma sp. | reverse complement strand
CTTTGCCCGCATGACAAAGCCCGTTCTTGTACTTAAATTCGGCACGGCTTCCATCACAAAACCCAATGGCGAGCCAAACGAGCCAGTTATGGTGGACATAGCCCGGCAGGTGGCTGCCCTGCATCCGCACTATCGAATTGTATTAGTTTCATCGGGGGCAGTGGGAGCCGGAAAATCCCTGATTCGGGAGTATCGGGGCGATATTACGCAACGAAAAGCCGCTGCGGCTGTTGGTAACCTGTTGTTACTCAACCAATACTCACGCTTTTTCTCCATCTACGGCATTTCTATTGCGCAAAGCCTGTGCGAGCGCCACCACTTTGCCAACCGCGACCAGTTTCTGCAACTAAAGCAGACATACGAGGAATTGTGGGCCAATGACCTGATTCCAATTGCCAACGAGAACGATGTTGTTAGTAACCGTGAACTTAAATTTTCGGACAACGACGAACTGGCCACGCTCATTGCCGTTGGTTTTGGTGCCGAAGCCTTGATGCTTTGCACATCGGTGGGTGGTTTGTTAGATGCCAACGGACAGATAATCCGGCAGGTAACGGAGTTCGACGAGCGCATTTTCGGGGTGGTCCGGACAGATAAATCATCGCTGGGATTGGGGGGTATGGCATCTAAACTAACGTTTGCCAAACTGGCCACACGGATGGGAATCCGGGTCGTTATTTTCGGATTGAACGAGCCGGAAAGCCTCAGCCGGGCGTTACGTAGTGAAATTGGAACCGAATTTATTCCCCAGGCGACCGCACTTTCTGCCCGAAATCGGTGGCTTGGCAGTGGAAGTCTGGCCGTTGGACGCATACAGATTGATGCCGGAGCCGTTCGGGCTTTGCAACAACGGCGGAGCTTGCTGGCCGTTGGCGTTAAGGTTATATTAGGCGAATTTGCAACCGGTGAAATGATCGAAATTTTAGCCGAAGACCAACTAACGGTAGCCGTGGCCCGAGCCCGGATTTCGTCCGAAACCTTATCACAACAGCTTAACCAGCAAAACGTTGAGGTCGCGAATGCAAACGATATTGTACTTTTGTAGTTATGACACCCATTACGCCCCTCCTTCAGGCCACGCAACAGGCCGCAGCCGTTGTTCGGCGGCTCAGTGCCGATCAGAAAACCAATATGCTCAATCGGCTGGCTGATGTACTGGCAGCTCATGTCGTTGAGATTGTCGCCGAGAATCAAAAAGACCTCGACCGAATGCCCGAGTCTGATCCCAAATATGACCGCCTGAAACTTACCGAAGCCCGCGTCGCCGACCTGTCCAGGAGTTTGCGCGAGGTGGCTGTGCTACCCGACCCGGCGGGCGAAATCATTTTGGATCGGACCATCGAGCAGGGACTAAAACTTAAAAAAATCACCGTACCAATGGGTGTTGTAGGCGTTATTTACGAAGCGCGTCCAAACGTAACGGTCGATGTAGCCTCACTATGTTTACGGTCGGGAAATGCCTGTGTCTTGAAAGGCGGCAAAGAAGCCGATTTCTCAAATCGTTATTTGGTTGGCTTAATTCAGACTGTGTTAATCGAATTTGGCGTACCCAAAGCAGCCGTAACCCTGCTCCCACCCGACCGGGCTGTAGTAAATGAATTGCTCACGGCCACGCGCTACGTCGATATTATTATTCCGCGCGGCTCGGAATCGTTAATTCAATTTGTTCGTAAAAACTCACTGGTGCCCACCATCGAAACGGGTGCCGGCGTTTGCCACACGTATGTTGAAGCAAGCGCGGATCTGGACAAAGCGGTTGCCATTGTCGTCAATGCCCGTGTTTCGCGCCCGTCGGTTTGTAACTCGCTCGATTGTGTGCTGGTTGACGAAACCATTGCCGAGCGTTTCCTGCCGATGTTAACCGCCGATTTCAACAAATGGACTGTTGAAGTTTTTGCAGACGAAACAGCTTACGCTATTTTCAAGAAAGCGAATTACACAAACCTGCAACACGCCCAGCCGGAAGATTTCGGTCGTGAATTTCTGGACTACAAATGTGCGGTAAAAGTAGTGGCGGGTTTGGACGAAGCGCTATCACATCTTCAAACGTACTCATCGCGCCATTCAGAAGCGATTTTATCGCAGAATCAGCCCCTTATCGACCGTTTTCTATTTGAGGTGGACTCGGCTGCCGTTTATGCCAATGCCTCCACACGCTTTACAGACGGAGCGGTATTTGGCCTAGGTGCCGAAATTGGCATCTCAACTCAAAAACTCCACGCTCGCGGACCATTCGCACTCGAAAAGCTGGTTACAGAAAAATGGATTGTTGTTGGCGATGGTCAAATACGCTGGTAGTTCTTGCCTCAAAAAGAACCGTCAGTTTATCGTAATTGAGCTTATAGCGAACTGATTAAATCCAGCTTAGCCAACGAAACACATGTCTTATATAAAAAACAACTACGCCTTAAACAGGCGTAGTTGTTTTTTATATAAGACATGGTTAACATTAGTACAAAGTGAACTTGCTACATTTGACTGGAGACTTTTTTTAGGCAGATTTGGGGACAAACTTCAATTTGACCATGATTAAACGACGTGTGTTTGACGAAACAT
>JANXVQ010000496.1 GCA_025351545.1 Spirosoma sp. | reverse complement strand
GGAATGAAGTTCGATAAAATTAGCTATCGCTGACGGTCTGCTGTTGTAGAAGCGACCGGCTAAGGGTCTGTGTCTACTAACAAACCGACCGTATCTTTGTTGCCACTATCAACAATTGATTGCCGCGAAATTACGCATTATCGCGTTACCTGCTACTCCCATGCATCTTGAAAAACTGAGCCTGACCAATTTTAAAAATTACGAAGACGGGCGGTATACCTTTGGGCGGCAGATAAATGTCATTGTAGGGCCAAATGGAAGCGGTAAAACGAACCTGTTAGATGCGGTTTATTTTCTGGCTTTAAGCAAGAGTGCGTTCCAAACTCAGGACGCGTTGAGCATTCTGCACAATGCCGACTACTTTATTATTGATGGAATTTTTGAAGAACATGTTGACAGGAACGTACAAATCACAATTAGCCTGCAACGGGGCCAGCGTAAAGTGCTGATGGCAGATAAAAAACCGTACGAGCGTGTCAGTGAGCATATCGGCCGGTTTCCTGTTGTATTGGTTGCGCCAAATGATACGGATTTAGTACGCGAACATAGTGAAGACCGGCGGCACTTTTTCGATGGAGTCCTCTCGCAACTCGATGCTGAGTATCTTCGTAATTACCTGATGTATCAGCAGATACTGAAACAGCGGAACAGTTTACTCAAACTGTTCGCCGAGCGAAACCAGGTCGACAATGACATGCTCGATACCTATGATGAGCCCTTGCTCGATCTGGGCCAGAAGATTCATGATCGTCGTCGGCAGTTTGTCGATGAGTTTCTGCCCAGCTTCCGGGCACACTATGCCTACCTAAGCGACGAGCGTGAGGAAGTGACAATTGTCTATGAGTCGGAAGTTAGTAATACGGCCTTTGCCGATGAGTTTCGTCACTTTCGTCGGCGCGACACAGTACTGCAACGGACCACAATGGGTATTCACAAAGATGATTATTCGTTCATGATTGAGGGTCGTTCCGGTGCATCACAGTCCGGTGCATCACAGTCCGGCGATCCGCGGTCCGGCGATCCGCGGTCCGGCGATCCGGTGCCGTTAAAAAAATTCGGTTCGCAGGGGCAACAAAAAACATTTGTGATTGCGTTGAAGTTAGCTCAGTTCGATCAGTTACAAGCCGAGAAAGGAGTGAAGCCCATTTTGTTGCTGGATGATATTTTTGATAAACTGGACGATCGACGAATTGGCAAGCTTATTCAGCGCATGGATCAGGGCGCATTTGGTCAATTGTTCATTACGGATGCTCGCCCGGAGCGCACCCGCGACTTGCTCAATGGCGTAAAAGCTGATGTTCGTTTTTTTGAGATTGGCAATGAGTAGGCAGTAAGGATGCATGATTGTTGACTGTACCAGCAAAATAGTTACTGGCAGAATCGAGTTTTCAGAGTAACCTTATTCCTCTAAAAATCGTCAATTGGTTATGGGTTAAACTGCCTGTCTGAGCAAAATAATGGCAGAGAATAACTCTGTTTCTTAGCTGCGCTTATCCTCCTTTGATAGACATATTGCCTGTATGTCACCAGAAAAAAACCTTCGTTTGACCATAAAAGGCTTTGCTTTTGGCAAGTTCGTCAGACTTTTAAGTTGTTTCGCTCCGCTTTTTAGGCCGTTCATCATTTTATGGAAAAAATCTAGGAAACTCAGAACTATATTTGAGTTTCCAAAGTTCATCATGTAAAAGTTCTATTATTTGATGAAAGAAAGAATTCTGGCAGAGGCTGAACGGCTGTTTTGGAAATACGGTGTTCGCTCTGTAACAATGGAGGATATAGCCCGTAAACTTGGTATTTCAAAGAAGACTATTTACCAGCATTTTTCGGATAAGGAACAGATTTTGTATCAGGTCATTCAGGACAAAACAGGTAGAGATCAGTCAGAAATGGACTGTATGGTCATTAAGACCGATAATCCAGTCGAAGAGCTACTGAGTGTTTTGAAGATGATGCAGAAGAAAGCAGATCATGTCAGTCCTAATCTGCTGATTGATATAAAGCGATATTATCCACAGGCGTTTGCTGTGTTCAGGCAATATAAGGAGGAACAAATTATGCGATCTATTCTTGAAAATATTCAAAAAGGTATCATTCAGGGCCTATACCGCTCCGACATAAAACCGACAATCCTGGCCCGGCTTCGGGTTGAGCAAATTGAGTTGGCGTTCGATAATGACATCTTCCCAACAGATCAGTACTCTATGCACGACATTCAGTTCGAACTGATACATCATTTCGTGCGCGGTATGCTAACCGAAAAAGGCTTCACCATTTACAATCAGTATGTTAATCAATACAACCATGAGATTAAGGAATACAAGAAAGATAGCAGCGATTTGGCTACTCACGCTGCTGAGTAGTTTAAGCCCGTTATTAGCTCAAACCCGACAGGAGTTCTCGCTAAATGAAGCGATTAAGTTTGCCGTCGATAATAATATTAATGTCAGAAATACACAACTCGATGCCTTAAGTTCTGAATCACGTATTCAGGAGTTAAAAGGAGTTGCGCTGCCGCAGATAAGCGTAGCAGGAAATTTGACGGACAATGTGATTGTTCCAACGACATTTTTACCCGCTAAGTTTTTTAACCAGAATGCCGCTGATTCTGATCCACCCGTTCCCGTGAAATTTGGTGTTAACTACGCTGGCAGTATGAATGGTAATCTTAATCAGCTGTTGTTCGACGCGTCTTATCGGCTGGGTTTGCGGGCGGCAGAGACCTATCGTCAACTGGCTCAGAAAAACATACTGGCATCCAAAATTACCGTAGCCGAACAAGTCGCGAAAGCGTATTATGGAGTATTGGTGAACGAACAGCAGATTAAATTGCTGGACCTGAATATTGCCAGGGTTGATACATTGTGGCGCACTACGCAGCAGCTAAACAAAGAGGGTTTCTCCGAAAAGATTGATGTAACCCGGCTTGAAGTACAGGTCAACAACTTGCAAGCTGAGCGGCAGAACGTTAAAAACCTGGTTGAGTTGAGTTATTACCTGCTCAAGTTCCAGATGGGGCTTGGTATAAATGATAACATTACGCTGACGGAGCAGATTCAGGATATTGATCTCGATGCTGTTGAAAGGACCAATGCTCAGGCTGCTGCTGAGTTTGACTACACACAGCGAATTGAGTTCTCGACCTTGCAATCGCAGATTCAACTGGCCGATCTGGACGTGCAAAACATAGCCAAACTATATTACCCGCGTCTTACTGCTGTAGCCAACTACGGCTATAATACAGGCCGGAATAAATTTGGCGATGTATTTACGTCGCCCTGGTTTAATTTGGCAACGGTAGGAATAAACTTGAATGTGCCAATTTTCGATGGTTTTCAGAAGAAATACCAATCTCAGCAAAAACGATTTACGTTACAGAAAACGCAGAATAACAGCCAGTTGTTGAGAAATACGATTGACCTGCAAATTCGACAGTCAACTATCACGCTGGGCAACAGTCTGCAAACGCTACGCACTCAGAAGCGCAATGTTGGACTGGCGCAGGAAGTTGCCCGCGTAACCAAGATTAAATATCAGGAAGGTGTCGGTTCAAACATCGAAGTATTGGATGCCGAAAATTCGTTCCGTCAGGCTCAGGCCAACTACTTCAACTCGCTTTATAACTTCCTGCAAACCAAAGTTGATGCCGACAAAGCCAATGGAAAACTTTATACGGGTCAGTAATTTTTAACGCATCATGGATTAAGCCGAATGATAGCCTTTCACAGCATTCGGTTCTCATTGTCCAAAACTAAAAACAAATGAAACTTTATTACGCTATTGCCCTGATGAGCCTGTTAACCGCTTGCTCGCAGGAGAAAAAGAACGACCTACAGGGGAAACGTGATCAGCTCACCGAGTTGAAAACACAGCAAGCCGGGTTGACTACGAAAATTAAAGCACTGGAAACCGATTTGGCCAAACTTGAGCCGAAGAAAGAAGACGATACGCGCGTGAAGGATGTGTCAGTTACTCCGTTAGCGACTTCTACATTCCGTCACTTTGTTGAATTACAGGGTACGATTGATGCCAAAAACAACGTACAGGTATCGCCTAAATCGGGCGGTGTCGTTACGGCGGTCTACGTGAAAGAAGGTGATAATGTGCGAGCCGGCCAGCCCATCGCCAAAGTTGATGATCAGCTTTTACGCGAATCGATGGCCGAAGTTAAAACTCAACTGTCGCTCGTGAATACGATTTATGAAAAACAGGCTTCTTTGTGGAAACAGCAGATTGGCACCGAGATTCAGTATTTGCAGGCGAAAAACAACAAAGAGTCGCTCGACCGTCGGTTATCGACGCTTAACGCCCAATTGAGTCAATCGACGGTAACGGCGCCAATTTCGGGTGTCGTTGATCAGG
>JANXVQ010000489.1 GCA_025351545.1 Spirosoma sp. | reverse complement strand
TTTCCCATTATCCAGCCGCCTGATTTCGCCGATACCGTCCACATTATTAGTCAGCAAAGGCAGTGCGTTACTTGCTGATTGGTCGTCCATCGGGCGCCATTTCTTTTTGCGCCACTGAAAAATATTTCCTCCTTCTTTGCTGGCTACAATTAAGCCGGTTGTATTGCCCTCTTCCCAAATTTCGAAGTTATGCGTCAAATGCATAGTCGAATCCACGAGGTGTCGCTTCCAGGGATTTTTCGGATTTTTCGGAAACTCATATCCCCAAACTCGAACGCCACGCCCTTCGCCGTTTTTATTGCCAAAACCGTGCAAAGGGACGACAATCAACTGGTAATTATCCTTGCCAACTTTTGCCCAGCGCATCCGGTGGGTCGTCACTTCGTGCGGCAAACGAACGGGCTCCCAACGCTGGGTCGGATCTTGTGGCCGAATAAGATAAAAAACAGCACCAGACTTGGTACTATCGTTGGTTTCGGCAGGATTCCAACCGGCACCAACGGCCACTTCTACCCGTCCGTCGCCATCCAAATCCCTGGCCGCAATACAAACATTATCCTGTGGAGTCAGGTTGGCGGCCATGACATAGCGTTTCCATTGGTTGGTTATATCGTCCTGATTTGTTCGCCCGGGATTCTTATACCAGACAATTTCTTTCTGATCGGCCAGTAAAATGTCGGATTTTCCGTCTCCATCAACATCGCCAATTGCCAGCCCGTAGCCAATACTGATCTGATTATCAACAACCTGAATCTTGAAATTCAGCGATTTCACCTTAACTGTATCAGTTTGGGCCAGAAGTGGTGAGGAGAGTAACAGGCAGGCAATCAGGATGTGTTTCATGGCTTTTTATTATGCCTGACAAAGCCAGGCCAGTATGGGTTCTACCGATTCACACGTATCCGTTCGCCCAACTGCATTACGCGGTAAGGCGTATTGTACTGCTGGCAGGCGCTTACAAAATCGGATGGATCGGCGGTGTTGAACTCGAATAAATCGTAATGATGCGGAATGACGAGTTTGGCACCGATTTCGCGACCAAGTCGGGCGGCTTCGTCGGGGTTGAGATTGCCCGCCACCCGTCGTTCGGGTTTATTGCCATTGATAGGCAGAAACGCAACGTCGACGTTAAATGGCCGCAAAATATCTACCATACCATCGTACCAAAGCGTGTCGCCGGAGTGATAAACCCGAAAAGACCTTTCGTGGTCAGCACCAATTTCGACAACGAACCCCATGAATTTACATCGACCTTCGGCATCACGCTCAATTTCGTTATGCGCAGCTGGTACGCCATGAAACACGAACGGCCCAACCGTTGCCGTTTGCCCATCAGTCAGTCCAATGGGTCCGGCCTGGGACTCTCGTAGCCCTGCCTGAAGCCGGTCGGCAATGAAAGTTCGGTTAGCCTCGGGAATGACAAATTTTATCGCCGGATTAGCCGCAAAAAGTGGTAACAGAGTTTCGGCGTCCAGATGATCGGTGTGGTTGTGGCTCGATGTTACCACGTCGATCATATCCAATTGAATGGGGTCAACAACCAGTTCCGATATACGAACGTGCGGCTTGTCGGTACCGGCATATTTACGACTCAACGAGTCTGATAAATAGGGATCAAACAACAGGTGTTGGCCGTTGTATTGCAGCAGAAATCCACTTTGGCCAAGCCACCAGATGTGTAACGTATCAGGCTGGTTACGAGCCGTGTCGATGTCGGCCAGAAGAGCAGCGTCTTTTTGAAAAGGAGGTTTAAGCATGGGTTACATCCATTAATTTTTCGGTTGTTTCAGTCCACTAATCTGGCCCACAACCCAATCCAACACCCGAGCGGGCAACAGGCGGGGAAGAATCCAGCCCGTTAGTTTTCCGGGCACCAGTGCATACCGGATGCGAGGGCGGGGTGCTTCATGGATTTCCACGATACGTTCGCCAAGGTAATCAATCGAAAAGCCTCTATTTTCGGAGGCCTCGACCCGTTTCAAAAACCATTGCATTGCCGGATAATAAGGCGTATTGGCGTAGGGACTAATATCTGTTCCTTTTCCCCAGATCGGTGTTTTAACCGCTCCCGGACCAACAATTACTACCTTAATGCCAAACAAAACTAACTCCCGGCGCAGGCTATGCGAGAGCCCTTCCACCGCATGTTTGGCCCCCACATAAGCGCCCATAAACGGAATGGCAACCTGCCCATTGACTGAACTGATATTCTGAATCCGGCCCGGCTGAACCGGATGGTTATCCCGAGCGCCCAGAAGCGGCAGAAATGCCTGGGTAACCTGTAGCAACCCCAGTACATTCACCTCGAAATGCTGCCGAATAGTCGTTATGGGTTGATATTGCAGTGGCCCGCCAATGGCAATGCCCGCGTTATTGATCAGGCCACCCAAACCGCTATTCGCCAGTTGTTTGGTCAGGAATCGGGCGGCAGCCTTTACCGCTTCTGCATCCGTCACATCAAACAAAAGCGGAATAAACTTCTCGCCGAATTCAACTTGTAATCGGTCGGCATCAGCTTGCGTGCGCACACTGCCAAAAACGGTATAGCCGCGCAGGATGAAGTGTTTAGCCGCACCGTAACCGATACCGGTTGATACACCAGTGATAAGAATGTTTTTACAGACGGGTTTCATGGTGTAAACATACCCATTATCCAGCTCAACAAACGCCCAAAAATTGACGTTATGCTATTTTGGAAAAAGCGAATGAGCGAATGAAATAAACCGGGTCATCGGTGCCACTTACTGATGCAAGTCTTGTTATTCTTTCGTTCTTTCGCTCATTCTTTCTTTCACCTTTCAAAAACATGCAGGACATCGAACCTTTCTACGGCTGGGATAAATATTACACCGCATCGGAAGACGCGCGGTCGCCGTTCCACGAGCGGGAGTATAATATGCAGCAGTATGAAAATGATATTTACGGATACTACATTCACCCCTTATGGGACGAAATCGGCTCCGAAACCCTCTATTGCAAGATTCTATTTGCCAATTACGACCGGCAGTTTGTGGTGATTGAACTTTTCGGGGAATGGAATGACACCCTGCACAATGACATTATGTATCTTAAGCGTCAGGTCATTGACTCACTCGTACACGAGGGAATAAAGTATTTTATCCTCGTCAGCGAAAATATTCTCAATTTCCACGGGTCCGATGATAGTTACTACGAGGAATGGTTTGAAGATATAGAAGACGGTTGGATTGCGGCCATTCACTCGCCGGAATTTATTGAGCGTGAATGGAAAAAATACCACCTCGACTACTACATCAATTTTGGCGGCACGCTCGATATTGCCAACTGGCGAACGCTCACACCGGCCAACCTGTTTGAGTTGGTGAATAGTTTGATCGTCCGACGGCTGGGATAAACTACGGCGACAATGTAGCAGGATACTGTTTTTTGCACCTTTCTCCCCACTTCTTTTGCCCTTCTTCCCTTTATTTTTGTTTTTCCTCCCGTTTCTGCTCAATTTTCGCTCATTAGCAAAATCCTACAAGTAATCACATGGAAGATAACGCAAAACCCAAGGTTGTGGAAGATGTGCAGGCAGCGAAAGCGACAGCCGCCGAAAAACTGGAATCATTCAAAACTGAAGCCGGTCAACACCTGGATTCAGCCGCTACCCAACTCGACGAACTGAAAGACAAGTTGGTTGCTCAGGCGCAGAAATTCGGAAAAGACATTGATATTGACGGTATGAAAGCAAAAGCAACAGAACATTTTGAAGCCGCTAAACTATCTACCGCAGCGAACCTGGCCAATTTACAAGCCCAGGCCGAAACTGTATTTGCATCAGCCTCGGCCAAAGCTGATGAACTATCGGATGTTGCCGAAGATAAATTTGATGAAATGAAAGCGGAAGCCGCCATTCAACTTGCAGCCGCTGAGGTTAAATTAGACGAGCTAAAAGCCGAAGCCGCTCTCCAGATAGAAGCAGCGAAAGAAAAGGCGAAAGGCGTTTGGAATAGCTTATTCGGAGCGTAATTCTTTGTCGTAACAAAAACAAAAAGCCGGATCCCTGCAGAGGGATCCGGCTTTTTGTTTCGAAGATTTTCTACGTTAATTAACCGTGCTTTGGACCAGGGCCGGGAGGAGTGCCTGTTCCGCTATGCGGAGGTGTAGCGGTACCACTATGAGGTGGACCAGGAGGGGGAGTGCCGGGGCCACCTGTACCACTGTGAGGGGGGGTATTCGTGCCGCTGTGCGGATCTGTAGCTGTGCCACTGTGAGGTGGGCCAGGAGGAGGAGTTCCAGGACCACCTGTTCCGCTATGCGGGCCTGTAGCCGAGCCTGACTGAACGGCGCCGGTACGAGCCGATGCACTTGTGTCGCCGGGAGAAAGGTCTGAACTTTTCGTGCAGGCGTACCCGCCCAGCATAGTGGCTACAACACAACCAGCTATAATCAATTTTCTCATTGGCTTATTGGTTAGGGATAAATCAGGAATCAGTTTAGGTTCCGGAACCAATACGTAGCTATATCTGAAAACGTGGCACTCTTAATGAAAAATTAACTTATACTCTTTTCAGATAACCCCCTGATAATAAGCACGGACCCTTTTCATGTTCTAAGTAATAATCCTCAAAAGCGTGATAGCCAGATTAATCGACAAAATGGGGCTACTTGCCTCAAAGGTCTCCACTCGGGCAACGAACGGGATTTTTTAAGCGTATTACCCAGTAATAGTCTATTAACAAAAGTAATTTTTAGAGTTTAATACAACACAAGGTAGCCAATTCTGCATTGAACGCTATCGGGCTGGTCGGGTAGACCTATGAACCGGCCAAAATTGATTTCCAACCCAAATCATTACCTTTGCATCTTGTTGCCTCCCTCTTCTATCGTGGATTCTATTCGAGTATTTGCCCCTGCCACCGTTGCTAATGTAGCCTGCGGATTTGATATTTTTGGGTTTGCCGTCGATAACCCCGGCGATCAGATTGTCCTGACAGCCAGCGATGAGCCTGGTGTCCGAATTACGGACATTATTGGCGACGGAGGCCGGTTGCCCCGCGAGGCTGCCCGCAATACGGCTGGCATTGCTATTCAAACGTATCTGAAACATATTAACCGTACCGACGTTGGCCTTGATGTTGTATTGCACAAGCAAATGCCCCTCGGTAGTGGCCTGGGTTCCAGTGCAGCCAGTGCGGTAGCCGGTGTTTTTGCTATAAATGAGTTGCTGGGTCGGCCGTTGCCCATTATAAAATTGTTACCTTTTGCTATGGAAGGCGAACGCGTTGCCTGTGGATCGGCCCACGCCGACAATGTCGGCCCTTCGCTGCTTGGTGGATTCGTAGTCGTTCGGAGCTACAGCCCATTGGATGTTATTAAGATCGAGACCCCGGCCACGTTATTCTGCACGCTGGTTCATCCCGACATTGAGGTCAATACCAAAGACGCCCGGTTCATTCTGAAAAATGAAGTCTCGCTGAAGAATACGATCATACAGATGGGCAATGTGGCCGGTCTGATTGCGGGATTGATGACCCCCGACTATAGCCTCATCAGCCGTTCACTCGTCGATGTAATTATTGAGCCGGTGCGCGCTATCCTGATTCCAGAATTTAACGAAGCCAAACAGGCCGCATTAGACAATGGCGCTCTTGGATGCAGCATTTCCGGGTCGGGACCATCCATGTTTGCGCTGAGTCGCGATGCGCAAACGGCCGAAAAAGTTGGTGCCGCTATGCAACAGGCGTTCTTGTCTGTGGGCATCACCAGCGAAGTCTACGTTTCCGAAATCAATCGGCAGGGACCAAAGGTGTTGCCTAATTAATCAGGTCATCATAGCACAATATTGTTGAATAAATACGGCAAAATCATCTTCGGTTATTTCGGGGATGATTTTGCTGTGTATAACGGATTCTGTTTCATCAACAAACGCTCATCCCCAAAATCTAACAGGGTATGTACCCCATTTTTATTGCATTATCCGTTATCTGAAAAGGTAACTGTTTAGGTGGTCCACTGGAAACGGCCTGTAAGCACGTTGGCTAATTGCTCAACGACGTTACACTTCTGCTTG